>JAZRTI010000045.1:0-18138 GCA_045651955.1 Christensenellaceae bacterium
ATCTATTCGCCCAACGCGAAGATTTTGGATAGCATCACTCTTCCCGCAGGCGTTGACATCAAAATCAAAATCTAAAAACGAAAAACTATTATAAGAGGATGAACTTTATCTATGAATAAAGCAATCATTGCAAGAAAGTTAGGGATGACGCAGGTTTTTTCCCCCGATGGAAAAGTAATTCCCGTCACGGTAGTAGAGGCTGGTCCTTGCCCCGTAGTGCAAGTTAAGACCATGGAGAGAGACGGTTACACAGCAGTAAAATTAGGTTTCTCCGAAGTGGACGAAAAGCACGTAAGCAAGCCTGACCTTGGTCAATTCAAAAAAGCGGGCGTTAAACCCCAAAAGTACCTCAAAGAATTCAGAACGGACGTTGAAGGCGTAGAAGTTGGCACGGTTATCACCGCAGAAACTTTTGCGGAAGGCGATAAGGTAGACGTATCCGGTCTTACCCGCGGTCGCGGTTTCACGGGCGTTATCCAAAGATGGAACCAACACAGACTGATGGAAACCCACGGTGTGGGCCCTGTTCACAGAGAAGTAGGTTCTATGGGTGCGAACAGCTCTCCTTCTAGAGTATTCAAGCAAAAGAAGATGCCCGGTCAGTACGGTCATGAAATGGTAACCGTACAAAACCTTGAAATCGTAAAGGTTGACGCGGCAAGAAACGCACTCCTCATCAAAGGCGCTATCCCCGGTCCTAAGGGCAGCGTTGTTACCATCACCGCTACGGTGAAATAAGGAAAGGAGCAACTGAAACAATGGCTAAAATTAACGTATACAATATGGATGGTAGCGTAAAGGAAGAATTGGAACTTTCCGAAATCTTCTCCATGGAATATAACGAAGCGCTCATTCATCAAGCGGTAGTAACCCGCCTGGCAAACGAACGCCAAGGCACCAAGAGCACGCTTACGAGAAGTGAAGTTCGCGGCGGCGGCATTAAACCCTGGCGCCAAAAGGGTACCGGTCGTGCCCGTCAAGGCTCCATCCGCGCTCCTCAATGGATTAAAGGTGGCGTGGTATTCGCACCTAAGTCCCGCGATTTCAGCAAAAAGATGAACATCACCGCAAAGCGTTTGGCGCTGTTCTCCGCTCTGTCCAAGAAAATTGCAGACGGCGAAGTGGTTGTTCTTGCAGACCTGACCGTTTCGGGCAAGACCAAAGAAATGGTTAAGGTTATGAACACCTTTGAAATGAACAAAAGAACGCTTTTGTTGATGGCTGACGGCAACGAACTGGTTCGCCGCAGTGCAGCAAACATCAACACCCTGACCACTCTTCCGGTGGATCAGATCAACACTTACGACGTCGTTGCAAACGAAAAGATTTTAACGACTAAGGAAGTTATTGAAAAATTGCAGGAGGTCTACGGAGAATAATGAACGCGCAGGAAATTATCGTAAAACCCCTTCTGTCCGAAAAAAGCTACGCAGGTATTGCTGATAAGGTATATACCTTCCAAGTGGCAAACAAAGCGAACAAAACGGAAATCAAGTACGCAGTTGAAGAATTGTTCGGCGTTCAAGTAGATTCCGTACGCACGGCGAAGGTTCACGGCAAAATGAAAAGAATGGGCGCGCATCAAGGCATGACCCCTTCCTACAAAAAAGCAGTGGTTTCCTTGAAGAAAGACAGCAAGCCTATCGCTTTCTTTGAATCGCTGTCCTAATTAGGTCCGGAGGAATAGAACCATGGGTATTAAGAGATATAAACCGACTTCTGCGGCGCGCCGTTTTATGACGGTTAGCACCTACGAAGAAATTACTACCACCAAACCCTTTAAGGGCTTGTTGGAAGATCAAAAGAAAACGGGTGGCCGTAACTCCTACGGCAGAATCACCGTTCGTCATATCGGCGGCGGCAACAAAAGAAAATACCGTATCATTGACTTTAAGAGAGATAAGGACGGTATTCCCGCAGTAGTAAAAACCATTGAATACGATCCCAACCGCAGCGCAAATATCGCACTTTTGTCTTATGCAGACGGCGCAAAGAGATATATCCTTGCTCCCGTAGGCTTGAACGTGGGCGATACCGTTGTTTCGGGTAAGGGCGCGGATATCAAAGTGGGTAACGCACTTCGCTTTGAAGATATCCCCGTTGGTACGATGGTACACAACATTGAATTGCAACCCGGCAAAGGTGGCCAAATTGCAAGAGCGGCAGGTATTTCCGCACAGCTTATGGCAAAGGAAGGTGCTTACGCAACCATCCGCATGCCCTCGGGTGAAATGAGATACGTTCCCGTAACCTGCAAGGCTACTATCGGACAAGTTGGTAATTTGGATCATGAAATTATCCGCATTGGTAAAGCAGGTAAGGTTCGCCACATGGGCGTTCGTCCTACTGTAAGAGGTTCTGTAATGAACCCCTGCGATCACCCCCACGGTGGTGGTGAAGGCCGTGCTCCTATCGGTCGTCCCGGTCCTGTTACCCCTTGGGGTAAACCTGCTCTCGGTCATAAGACCAGAAAGCATAAGAACAAGAGCAATAAGCTCATTATTAAAAGAGTGAACTAAGGAGGTATAAGGTATGAGCAGAAGCGTTAAAAAAGGCCCTTACGTTGAAGCAAAACTCTTAAAGAGAATTGAAGATATGAACGCGGCTAACGACAAGAAAGTTTTGAAAACCTGGTCCAGAGCCTCCACGATCTTCCCCCAAATGGTAGGTCATACGATCGCTGTTTATGATGGAAGAAAGCACGTTCCCGTATACATCACCGAAGATATGGTTGGTTGCAAGTTGGGTGAATTTGCTCCCACGCGTACCTTTAAGGGACACGCGGGCGAAAAGACCACGGGTGCTAGATAAGGAGAAGAATCATGGCAAAGAGAATGAGAGAAAAGGCTGCGAAAATTGCCGAAACCAAGGATAGAAGACCCAAGGCGGTAGCGAAATACGTTCGCATGTCTCCCTATAAAGTAAGAATCGTTCTGGATCTGATCCGCAACAAGACCTATAACGAAGCGGTGGCGATTTTAGAAAACATTCCTCAAGCAGCTGCTGAACCTATTTTGAAAGCAGTGAAAAGCGCAGGCGCAAACGCAGAACACAACCTTCACATGAATAAGGACGATCTGAAAGTTGCAGCTTGCTATGCAGATCAAGGCCCCACGGCAAAGCGCGTACAGCCTATGTCCAAGGGTAGAGCATACAGCATTTTGAAGCGTTCCAGCCATATCACCGTGGTTTTGGACGCGGCGAAGTAAGGGGGTAACCGGTTATGGGACAAAAAGTAAATCCTCACGGCCTTAGAGTAGGCGTGATTAAAGGCTGGGATACCCAGTGGTATGCAAACAAAAAAGAATTTGCTGCAAACATTAAAGAAGACTACGAAATCAGAGATTACTTAAAGAAAACGTACTTTGGTGCGGCTATCTCCAAAATCGTAATTGAACGTGCAGCACAAAAAATCGTAGTTACGCTGTTCACCGCACGCCCCGGTGTGTTAATCGGTAAAGCAGGTAGCGAAATTGAAGTAATGAAGAAGGCCCTTGCAAAAGTTACCAAAGGTAAAGCAGTGGTTATCAACATTATGGAAGTGAAAAAACCCGATGCGGATGCACAACTTGTTGCAGAATCCGTAGCGGCACAGCTGGAAAAGCGCGTATCCTTCCGCAGAGCAATGAAACAGTCTATCGGCCGTTCCATGCGTTCGGGTATCAAGGGTATGAAGATTATGGTAAGCGGTAGATTGGACGGTGCGGAAATCGCACGTTCCGAACAGTACCACGAAGGTTCCATTCCCCTGCAAACTCTGCGTGCCGATATTGACTACGGCTTTGCAGAAGCACATACCACGTTCGGTGTAATCGGCATCAAGGTATGGATCTACAAGGGTGAAGTTCTTGGCGCTGCCAAAAAGAAAACCGAAGGAGGCGTTGAATAATTATGTTAATGCCCAAAAGAGTTAAGAGAAGAAGAGTGCACCGCGGCAGAATGACGGGTGCTGCTCACAAGGGTAATAAAATCGCTTACGGCGAATACGGTTTGGTTGCCACCGAATGCGGCTGGCTGAAATCCAACCAAATTGAAGCAGCGCGTATTGCAATGACTCGTTTCATTAAGCGCGGCGGTCAAGTTTGGATTGACGTATTCCCCCACAAGCCTATTACTAAGAAACCTGCCGAAGTTCGTATGGGTAGCGGTAAAGGTTCTGTAGAATACTGGGTAGCAGTTGTTAAACCGGGCAGAGTACTGTTTGAAATGGCTGGCGTATCCGAAGAAGTGGCAAGAGAAGCAATGCGTCTTGCAGGCCACAAACTTCCCATCAAGACGAAGTTCGTCAAGAAGGAACAAACCGAAGAGGCGGTGAACGCAGATGAAAATTAAAGAAATCAAAGATATGACCGACGCAGAATTGAAGGTCAAACTCACCGATTTACAAAAAGAACTGTTCCAACTGCGTTTTAACCACGCAACCGGTCAGTTGGCAAACCCCATGGCGCTTTCCGCTTGCAAAAAAGACATTGCAAGAGTAAAGACCGTTATTCGCGAAAGAGAATTGAGGGCGTAATCGGAGGTTTATGATGGAAAGAAATTTAAGAAAAGAAAGAGTTGGACTTGTTGTTTCCGACAAAATGGATAAAACCGTTGTCGTAGCCATTGAAGAAAAGAGCAAACATCCTCTTTACAAGAAAACGATTACCAAAACCAACCGTTTTAAGGCTCACGACGAAGAAAATCAGTGCGGCGTTGGCGATAAGGTTCGCATCGTAGAATGCAGAAAGTTATCCGCTGATAAGTGCTGGAGAGTTGCCGAAATTATTGAAAAGGCAAGATAACGAGAAAGGAGATAAAGGCATATGATACAACCTCAAACCAGGCTGAAAGCGGCGGATAACTCCGGCGCGAAAGAGATTATGTGCATCCGTGTTCTCGGCGGCTCTTTCAGAAGAACCGGCAACATCGGTGACGTAATCGTAGCAAGCGTAAAAACCGCAACCCCCGGCGGTGCGGTTAAGAAAGGCGACGTTGTTAAAGCAGTTATCGTAAGAACCAGCAAGGGTCTCAGAAGACCTGACGGAACTTACATTAAGTTTGATGTCAACGCAGCTGTTATTATTGATAACCAAAAACAACCCAGAGGAACGCGTATCTTTGGACCGATCGCGCGTGAACTCAGAGATAAGGACTACATGAGAATTATTTCTCTTGCTCCGGAAGTGTTATAAGGAGAAGGGCAATGATAGCAAAGATTAAAAAGAACGATACCGTTATGGTAATTGCGGGCGAAGATGCAGGCAAAACCGGTAAGGTTGTTTCCGTAAACCCCGCAAAAGGTACCGCTACGGTAGAAGGCGTTAACATTCAAAAGAAACACAGAAAGGCACGCAGCGCGCAGGACACCAGCCGTATTGAAGATATCCTGGGTCCCGTAAACGTTTCCAACCTGATGCTTGTTTGCCCCACCTGCGGCAAAGCTGTTCGCGTGGGCATTTCCGTAGTAACGGATGAAGGCAAGGAAAAGAAAGTTCGTATTTGCAAAAAGTGCGGTGCCGTTGTAGAACCCAAGGCAGAAGCAAAAGCCGCTAAAAAGGCTACGAAAAAGGCTGCTAAAACCGCTGATGCAGAAGCAACTGCAGAAGTAAAGAAAGCGCCCCGTAAGACCACCAGAAAAGCGGAAGCAACTGCTGAAGTAAAAAAGGCTCCCCGCAAAAAAGCGGAAGCCACCGAAGCGGCAGAATAAGAGAGGTAACGGATAATGGCTGAAATCAATAGAATGCAAGAAGCATACAGAAAGGAAGTCGTTCCTTATCTTCTTGATAAATTCGGTTACAAAAACGTAAACGAAGTTCCCCGTTTGGAAAAAATCGTTATCAACACCGGTATTGGTGATATTAAAGACAACGCGAAAAGCGTGCAAATTGCACAAAACGAACTTGCGCTGATCTCTGGTCAAAAGCCCCTTTTAACGCAAGCAAGCAAGGCAGTTGCAAACTTCAAAATCCGCCAAGGCCAAAACGTTGGTATGAAAGTTACCATGCGCGGCAAAAGAATGTATGAATTTTTTGATAAATTCGTATCTATCGCTTTGCCCCGTGTACGCGACTTCAAGGGCGTTCCCAGCAAGTCTTTTGACGGTAGAGGGAACTACGCCCTGGGCGTAAAAGAACAGCTCATCTTCCCCGAAATTTCCTACGACCAAGTAGAAAAAATCCGTGGGTTTGATATCTGCTTCGTAACCACCGCTAAAACGGACGAAGAAGCAAGAGAACTGTTAAAAGCGATGGGCATGCCCTTTAAGGCGTAAGGTAAGGAGAAAGAACCATGGCAAAGAAATCTATGATCAATAAACAGCAGAGAACCCCTAAGTTCTCTACTAGAGCTTACACGAGATGCAGCATCTGCGGCAGACCCCATGCGGTTCTCCGCAAGTACGGCATTTGCCGTATTTGCTTCCGTAACTTGGCTTACAAGGGCCAAATTCCGGGCGTGAAGAAAGCAAGCTGGTAAAAGGAGGTACAGAACTGTGACAGATCCTATTGCAGATATGCTCACGCGTATTCGTAACGCGTTGGTATCCAAGCACGATACGGTAGAAGTACCGGCATCCAAAATGAAAAAAGCAATTGCAGACATTTTAGTTCAGGAAGGCTACATCACCGCAGTTGATATGCTGGAAGATGGCGTTCAGGGCAAAATGGTAATTACGCTGAAATACGGTCCCAAGAAGGAAAGAGTTATTTCCGGATTGAAGAGAATCAGCAAACCCGGCCTTAGAGTATATGCGGGCAGCGAAGAAATGCCCAACGTTCTCGGCGGTCTTGGTATTGCTATCGTTTCTACTTCTAAGGGTGTTATGACCGGTAAGCAAGCGAAAGCAACGAAAAACGGCGGCGAAGTTCTCGCCTACGTTTGGTAAGGAGGTAACAGCATGTCCAGAATCGGCAAAGAACCGGTACAAATCCCGGCAGGCGTTACCGTTGAAATGAAAGACGGCGTAATGGTAGTAAAGGGCAGCTTAGGTACCTTAACCCAAGTGGTTGATCCCAAGATCACCCTTACGGTGGAAGGCGCTACCGCAACCTTTACCCGCGCTAATGATGAAAAAGAAACCCGCGCTAAACACGGTTTATACCGCGCGCTTTTACAAAACATGGTAACGGGTGTTTCCAAAGGTTTTGAAAAAGGCTTAGTTGTTGCAGGCGTTGGTTACAAAGTACAAAAGCAGGGGACTTCCGTTATCATGAATATCGGTTTCAGTCACCCCGTGGAATTCAAAGCGGTAGAAGGGATTACCCTTGAATGCCCCAGCCAAACCGAAATTCTTGTTAAGGGTATTAACAAGGAAGTTGTTGGTCAGGTTGCGGCAAATATCCGCGCAATCCGTAAGCCCGAACCCTACCACGGATACGGCATCCACTACAAGGATGAAGTTATCCAACGTAAGGAAGGTAAGACCGCGGGTAAATAAAGGAGCGTAAGATATGATTTCCAAAATTGACAAAAACGAATTAAGAAAGAAAAGACACCTTCGTGTCAGAAGCAAAATCAGCGGCACCGCGGAAACGCCCAGACTGTGCGTATTCCGTAGCTTAAACCACATTTACGCGCAAGTAATTGACGACGTAAAAGGGGTTACGCTGGCGGCAAGCTCCACTATGGATAAAGAAGTAGCTGCACAAATTTCGGAAATGACCAAAACCGAAGCAGCGAAAGCAGTGGGCGCATCCGTTGCGAAAAAGGCACTGGAAAAGGGTATTACTACCGTAGTGTTTGACAGAGGCGGTTACATCTACACCGGCCGTGTTCAAGCACTTGCAGACGGCGCAAGAGAAGCCGGCTTACAATTCTAAGAGGAGGGCTTGAAAATGGCAAGAGATAATAGACCCGCAAGAGATAAAAAGCAAGAAGACGACGGGCTGATTAAAAAGCTGATTCAGGTCAACCGCGTTACCAAAACCGTTAAGGGCGGCCGCAACATGCGCTTTGCAGCGCTTGTAATCGTGGGCGACGGCAACGGCAAGGTTGGTCTTGGCATGGGTAAGTCCAAGGAAGTACCCGAAGCAATTGATAAGGCAACCGCACAAGCAAAGCGCAACATGTTCAAGGTTGCAATGGACGGCACCACCCTTCCCCACCAAGTAATTGGCGTGTTCGGCAGAGGCAGCGTTCTTATGATGCCCGCTGCAGAAGGTACCGGTGTTATTGCAGGCGGTCCCGTTCGTGCGGTTATGGAAGCGTGCGGTGTAAAGAACATTCGTACCAAGTCCCACGGCACCAACAACCCCATCAACTGCGTAAAAGCAACGGTAGAAGGGCTGCGTAGCCTGAAAACCGCGGCGCAGGTTGCTGCACTTCGCGGCAAGACCGTAGAAGAAATTCTTGGTTAAGGGAGGAAAGTATCGTGGATAAGAAAATTAAAGTAACGCTCGTAAGAAGCCCTTTCAGCTGCGATAAAAAACAGCAAGCAGTGGTTTACGCTTTGGGCCTTCACAAGATTCGTCAAGTAAAGGAACACACCGCTAATCCCTGCATTATGGGTATGATTGCGAAAGTTTCTCACCTTGTTAAGGTAGAGGAAGTATAAGGAGAGCGATATGAGACTTCATACTATTCAACCTGCAATCGGCAGCGCAAAGGAAACCAAAAGACTGGGCCGTGGTATCGGTTCGGGTCTTGGTAAAACCAGCGGTAAGGGTCATAAGGGTCAATGGGCACGTAGCGGCGGCGGTGTAAGACCGGGCTTTGAAGGCGGCCAAATGCCCTTAACCCGTAAACTGCCCAAGCACGGCTTTAACAATCATTTCAGAAAAGTTTACGCTATCGTAAACGTAGAAGATCTTGCAGCATTTGAAGCAGGCGCAACCGTGAATTACGAAATCTTGATGGACGCAGGTCTTATCAAGCGCGTAAAGAACAACGCTGGCTTGAAAGTGCTTGGCAACGGAGAACTTAACGTGGCGTTAACCGTAGAGGCTTGCAAGTTTTCCGAAACCGCGAAAGCGGCTATTGAAAAAGCAGGCGGAACCGTTGTTATTCTGTAACAACGGGTTTTCGCGGAGGTTAACATGTTTGAAACGTTAAAAAATGCATTTAAGGTAAAGGAATTACGCAAGAAGATTTTTATCACGCTTGCCTTGATTCTGGTTTACAGAATCGGTTGCTTTATTCCTGTACCTGGAATTGACAGTGATGTGCTTTCTGACAACCTCGCAGGGAACACGTTTTTTGGTATCATGAGCGCGATTACGGGCGGCTCCCTTTCGCAAGGTACTTTGTTTGCAATGGGTATCGGTCCGTATATCAACGCGTCCATTATCGTACAACTTCTTGCCGTAGCAATTCCCGCTTTGGAAAGACTGGGCAAGCAAGGGGATGAAGGTAGAAAGAAGATTGCCCGTATCACCAGATACGTTGCGCTTGTTTTGGCTGTAGCCCAAGCACTTGGTATTCTTTTGAACTTCGGTAACGGCGGTGCTATTTCTTTTGATATCATTGCCGGTAAAGAAATTAAATGGCTTACTTACGTATATATGTGCGTGATTTACGCGGCAGGCGCCAGCCTTACCATGTGGATCGGTGAACGCATTACCGATTACGGTGTAAGCAACGGTATTTCGCTGTTGATTTTCGTAGGTATTTTGTCCACGGCCGGCACTTCGTTGATTGGCCAGGCAATGACCGTAACTTCTAACGAAACTGCAATTTGGACGTTGCTTGCGTTCTTAATCGTAGTTGTAGTTATCTTCTTCTGCATTGTTTACGTAGACCTTGCAGAACGTAAAATTCCCGTGCAGTACGCAAAACAAGTTAAGGGTAGAAAGATGTACGGCGGTCAAAACACCGTAATTCCTATCCGCATTAACGCTAACGGCGTTATGCCCCTGATTTTTGCGTTTGCAATTTTGAGCTTCCCCGATTTGATTATGAACATGTTCTGGCCGAACACCTCGGCAAGAGTATGGTGGGCAACTCACATGGGCGCGGGTACTCCTTTGTACTCCATCGTTTTGGCTCTGTTGATTTTGGGATTTGCTTATTTCTATGCGCAAATTCAATTCAATCCGGACGATATTTCAAAGAGTATTCAACAAAACGGTGGCTTTATCCCCGGCATTCGCCCCGGCAAGCCCACCGCACAGCACTTGCGTAGAATCAACAACAGAATTACGCTGTTCGGCGCAATTTTCCTTGCGATTCTTGCACTTGTGCCCACCCTGATCTTTACCGCCGTTGCAGGTACGGGTTCTTCCCTGATCAACGCGTTCAGTGCAACTGGTATGCTCATCGTCGTATCCGTGGCTTTGGAATTTGATAAACAGCTCCAATCCCAGATTATGATGAAAAACTACAAGGGATTCTTAAAGTAATATGAACGTAATTTTGTTAGGACCTCCGGGTGCCGGCAAAGGCACACAGGCGGTTAGAATTGCCGAAAAGTATCAAATTCCGCATATCTCTACGGGGGATATCTTCCGTAAAAACATTAAGGAACAAACGCCTATCGGTGTGGTTGCAAAATCCTATATTGATAAAGGGCAGTTGGTTCCTGACGAAGTGGTTGTGGAAATCGTGCGCCAGCGTTTGGCTGAAAAGGACTGCGAAAAGGGGTATCTTTTAGACGGATTCCCCCGCACCACTTTCCAGGCAGAAGCGCTTGCAGGATTCACCACGGTAGACACAGTGCTGAACCTTGATATTGACCTGAACCTTTTGATGAAACGTTTGACGGGTCGCAGAGTTTGCTCCGCTTGCGGCGAATCTTTCCACGTATCTTTTATCGGAGATGCGAAGGAATGTTCCAAATGCGGCGGCGCACTGATTCAACGTGCAGACGATAACGAAGAAACGGTCAACAACCGTCTGGTAGCGTACACCAACCAAACGGCTCCCCTGATTGATTTTTACACCAAACAGGGCGTACTGGTAAACGTACAGGCGGATGGCAAGATTGACGAAGTTTTTGCGGCAATCACCCGCGTTTTGGGCTAACCCCCAAGGCGGAAGGATGCAAAGCACAACGCTACACCGTGGGGACGTGGTATTCAGTCTTTCGGGGCATGACAGCGGCAGATATTACGCCGTTATCAAAACCGATGGGGAGTACGCGTGGATTGCGGATGGCAAAGTAAGAAAAGTTGGCAACCCCAAGAAAAAAAAGGCAAAGCACTTAAACTTTTTTGGGCAAGCCATTCGGGGCTATCACGAGCGGGAGACGGAATACGGCATTTCGGATCCGTACCTCCGCTTGTCCCTTCGCCCGTATCAAAATAAAAAGTTGGAGGAAGGATTGTGTCAAAGGACGACGTAATTGAGGCGGAAGGCGTCATTGTAGAAGCTTTACCGAACGCGAAATTCATCGTAAAACTGAGCAACGGACATATGATTACGGCCTATATTTCGGGAAAATTGAGAATGCACTTTATCAAAATTATTCCCGGGGATTCGGTTAAAATTGAAATGAGTCCGTACGACCTGACCAAAGGCAGAATTATCTGGCGAAGCAAAGCCTAAACAACGCAAATTTATAACGGAGGAACGAAACAATGAAGGTAAGACCGTCTGTAAAGCCTATGTGCGATAAGTGCAAGGTAATTAAAAGAGAAGGCAAGGTTATGGTAATTTGCAGCAAAAACAAAAACCATAAGCAACGCCAAGGCTAACCGAAACAAGTAAAAAACAACGACTGCGCCAGGGATAGCGGCACATTCCAAATTTTTCGCCGCGACTGCGTAGTGTGAGCATAACAAGAAATAAACATACGAATACGGAGGTATAAGATCAAATGGCACGTATTGCCGGTGTAGACTTACCGAGAGAAAAAAGAGTAGAAATCGGTATCACCTATATCTATGGGATTGGCCTTTCCACCGCAAAGAAAATTATGGCGGAAACGGGCGTAAACCCCGATACTCGGGTTAAGGATTTAAGCGAAAGCGACGTATCCAAACTCAGAGAATACATTGAACATCATCTTACGGTAGAAGGCGAACTTCGCAGCCAAGTAAGCTTAGATATTAAGCGCTTAATGGAAATCAACTGCTACCGTGGTCAACGTCACAGAAAGGGCTTGCCCGTACGCGGACAAAGCTCCAAGCGCAACGCAAGAACCCGTAAGGGTCCCCGTCGTACCGTTGCTAAGAAGAAGACGGCAGGTCGTTAAGGAGGAGATGAACCATGGCAGTAAAAACTGTTTCTAAAAAGCGTAAAGAAAGCAAGAACATTGATAAAGGTCAAGTTCATATTCAATCTTCCTTCAACAACACTTTGGTAACCGTAACCGATATGAACGGTAACGTAATCAGCTGGTGCTCGGCAGGTGCGTTAAAGTTCAAAGGTAGCCGTAAAAGCACGCCCTTCGCTGCACAATCCGCAGCCGAAGAAGCAGCTAAAAAGGCAATGGAACACGGTTTAAGAACGGTAGAAGTATACGTAAAAGGTCCCGGTGCAGGCAGAGAAAGCGCAATCCGCGCACTTGCAACCGTTGGTCTTACGGTTACTTTGATTCAGGACGTATCGCCCATCCCCCACAACGGATGCCGCCCGCCCAAACGCCGTAGAATTTAAGGAGGAACCTAAAAATGGCAAGATATACCGAATCTAAATGTCGTCAATGCCGTCGTGAAGGCGCAAAGTTATTCTTAAAGGGCGACAAATGCTATAAGGGCACCTGCCCCTTTGAAAAAAGACCCGTTGCCCCCGGTCAACACGGTCAGCGTCGTAAAAAGGTTTCTGAATACGGCTTACAGCTTCGCGAAAAGCAAAAAACTAAGCGTATTTACGGCGTATTAGAAGGTCAGTTCCACCACTACTACGAAATGGCAGACCGCCAAAAGGGTATTACTGGTGAAAACATGCTGGTTCTTTTGGAACGCCGTTTGGATAACGTAATTTACCGTATGGGCGTTGGTGCAAGCCGTAACGTAGCACGTCAGCTTGTAACCCACAGCCATTTCACCGTAAACGGCAGAACGGTAAACGTTCCTTCCTTCCTTGTAAAAGCAGGGGATGTAATTGCGGTTAAAGAAACCAGAAGAAGCAACAAGTACTTCACCGAAATTAAACAGATGAAGAAAGGCAACATGCCCAAGTGGGTGGACTTTGAACCCGAAAAGTTGGAAGGTAAAGTCCTTGCTCTGCCCACCCGCGAAGATATTGATTCGCAGATTGCAGAACACATGATCGTTGAATTGTATTCTAAGTAATGCAACAACTTTCTTCATTTTGAATAAGGAGGTAAATTTCTTATGATGGAAATCGCAATGCCTACCATTGAAGTAGAAGAAAGCGAAGACAGAACCTATGCCAAGGTAACAGTATTTCCCTTGGAACAAGGTTTTGGCAACACGCTGGGTAACTGTTTAAGAAGAACCATTTTATCCGACCTTCCCGGTGCGGCAGCCCAAGGCTTCCGCGTAATGGACGGTACGGTAAAGCACGAATTTTCCACCATCAAAGGTGTGAAAGAAGACGTAGCCGAAATCGTTCTTAACTTAAAGAGCATGACGGTAAAAACCGCGACGTTAGATCCCGAATTTACCACTACGCTCTCCTTAAAAGCAGAAGGCCCCAAAACGGTAGTTGCCGGCGATATTCAGCTGGATAGTGACGTAACCATCTTAAACCCCGAATTATACCTTTGCACGGTAGAAGACGGCGGCGTTTTAGATATGGAAATTACCATCGGCCGTGGCCGCGGTTACAAAAACGCAAGCTTTAACAAAAGCGAAAAGAACCCCGTAGACTATATAGCAATCGACTCCATCTATACCCCCGTGAAACACGTGAACTACGTGGTGGAAAACACCCGCGTAGGTCAAAGCACGGACTTTGATAAGTTGACGATGGAAGTATGGACCAACGGCGCTTTCTCCGGCCGCGAAGTGGTTAGCCTTGCCGCGCAAATCGTAAACGAACACATTGCACTGTTCGTTGGTTTAAGCGACATGATGGGCGATTTAAGCATTTTAAGCGGTAAAAAGGAAGATGCACGCACCAAAATTTTGGAAAAGAGTATTGAGGAAATGGACTTCTCCGTTCGTTCCTACAACTGCTTAAAGCGTGCCGGTATCCATACCGTAGACGATTTAATTAAGAAAACGGAAGACGATATGCTGAAAGTACGCAACTTGGGCAGAAAGTCTTTGGACGAAGTAATCCAAAAACTTTCCAGCTTTGGTCTGGCGTTAAAGGAAAAGGAGGATTAAGGACATGCGTAAATTGGGTCGCACAACCGAACAAAGACTGGCTGTACTGCGTAACCAAGCGTCTAACCTGCTGTGGTACGGTAAAATTACCACCACTAAGGAAAACGCAAAAGAATTGCAATCCTATGTAGAAAAAATCATTACGAAAGCAATGAATACCTATACGGATACGCACGAAGTGCAACAGAAAAGAAAGGACGAAAACGGTAAGGAAATTGAAGTAACGGTAATGAACGACGGCGCTAAAAAGCTTGCTGCTCGCCGTTTGATCATGACTAAGCTTTACGACCTGCAAGAAGTAAAAGGTCAGGACGAAAGCCGCACCGCGTTCAAAACTCGTATCGGCAACGTAAAGCATCCTTTGATTGAAAAGTTGTTCAACGAAATTGCTCCCAAATATGCAGAACGCAAGGAAGCACTTGGTCAAGGTGGCGGTTATACCCGCGTTTACACCGTTGGTCAACGCCGTGGCGATGCTGCAGAAGTTGCAATTATTGAACTTATCTAATTGATACGGTTGCTCAATCAATCATTACCCCCAAGGCTATTTGCCTTGGGGGTTTTTTCGGCGGCTTATAACACTTCGTTCGTATTTTGTTAAACTTGCGCTTTTGGTGCGCTTACATACGCTAAGTATGCGCCCATCCAAAATTCGCGTTTGCCCCAAAGCCTGCCCTACTTGTAGGGGAGGGGGACCGCTTTAGCGGTGGAGGGGTTGTATGCCCAATGTTCACAATAAAAAAATTGTGCCGCTTGCAAAAACGTTGCGAAAAAACATGACCAAAGAAGAACGGCGATTATGGTACGATTTTTTGAAAACGTTTCCTGTAAAGTTTGTTCGGCAAAAGGTTTTGGGTAATTATATTGCAGATTTTTATAGTTTCCGATTACGCCTTGTAATAGAACTGGATGGTAGTGAACACTACTCGGACCTCGGCGAGCAGAAGGATGCGGAAAGGACGGATAATTTAATGCAGATGGGGATTTCTGTTATTCGTTTTACAAATTTAGAAGTACAAACTAATTTTCGTGGGGTTTGCGAAAAGATTTACGAAATAGCAAAAGAAAAAGATGTTTTGCCCGATTAACCCCTCCGTCTTGCTATCGCAAGCCACCTCCCCTGCAAGCAGGGCAGGCTAGTAAGGAATTAAAAACCTTGCCTACCATTACAAACTAGTAAGGAATTAAAAACCTTGCCTACACTTACAAAAAGGATTCAGTCTTTCCCTCTTCTCATTCTTCGCCTACCTGCTTTGGCGGGCAAAGCGGAGAATCTAAAAGACAACGCAAACGGGCTTTAACCCCAAACAATAAAAACAACCGAAAAAACGGATTACCATAAAAAAATAAATAAAGAAAAGAAAAATTATGGCAGAAGAAAAGAAAACCACAACCAAACCGGCAGCGGCAAAAACCGCCGCAGCAAAAACCGCCGGTACCAAGTCTGCATCCACAGCAAAGCCGGCAGCAGCAAAAACTGCTGCAGCGAAAACCACGGCAAGCAAAACCACCGCGGCGAAAACCACGGCAGCAAAAGCAAGCGGAACTAAAACCACCGCAGCAAAAGCAAGCGGAACTAAAACCACGGCAGCAAAGCGTACAACTACTGCGAAAACCACGGCAAGCCGCACTTCTAAACCCAAGGCTGCACCCGTAGAAGAAACCAAAACGGTAGCAGCGGCAGAAGAAGGGTTAGAAGTAACTGCGCCCGTTGTAAGTGCAGAAGCAGTTGCGGCGGCAGAAGCGCCCGTAGTTCCCGCTGTGGAACAATCCGAACAAGTGGCAGATCAGCCCCAAGCGGAAAATCAAACCACGCAGGCAGAAAACGCACTTGCGCAGGAAAATACTGCAGAAGACGCACCTGCGGAAGAAAATGCTGCAAGCCCCGCAAAGGAAAAGGGCAAGGCGTGGAGAATCACCCGTAAAGTATTGGGCTATACGGGCTGGGGATTCCTTGGCTTGCTGGTAATTATGGCAATTTGGTTGGCAGTTGATAAACTGATTCTAAAATCCACCATTCCCCAAGCGTACGGCGTTTCTATGCTGGAAGTTTCCACGGGGAGCATGGAAGGGGACAGAAAGGACAGTTTTGATGAGGGCGACGTAATCTTTATTTGGCGCCATCCCAACACGAACAAACTGAAAAAGGGCGATATTATTACTTACTGGGAGGACCGTGATAAGGACGGTAAGTTAGATCCCACCCCCACCACCCACCGTATTCACGAAGTGAATGCAGATGGAACCTTTACCACCTGGGGTGATGCAAACAACGCAGCGGACGGCACGCCCGTTCTTGCGAAAAACGTAATCGGGCAATATATGTTCCACATTCCCAAAGCCGGACATTTTATGAACTGGATTTCCACGGGTGGCGGCGCGCTGTACTTGGTGGCGTTTGGTGTGATTATTGTTTTGATTATCTACGTGGCAAAGAAAAAAGAGGTATAAAAACTTTCCCCATAAGCCGAAGGCGGGTTTTCCCCTTCGGCAATTGGGTTAATTTGACAAAGCGCGTTTCACTTGCTTGGACGGAAAAAAATATACTGCGCGCTTGATAAGTGAGGTTACTATGATGAATTTCTTGGTAAATTGGTCTAACATCTGGCAGGAAGTAAAGGACTTCTTTATTTGGGGTCCCAGATTCCAACTGGTGCTTTTAATCATGTGCGGCGTGTTCCTTTTGGCTATCGTTGCACTGACTGTGAAGGAGGCATTTGCGCCCCGCAAAATTGCAAGCAGCGATTATTCGGAAACGGAAATTGACGTCCTTGCCATGCTGGACCAAGCGGCGGATGCCATGACCGAAGATAAAGTGGCGGAAATTTTGGCAAATCCCAAGCCCGTTTCTGTGCCGGAAGGGTACGAGGTAGAGTATGTAAACGGCAAGCCCATTTACTGGTCGTATTCTTATAGCTTTACCGCGAAACTTGCGCAGGCAAATGATGAAACCAAGGAATATTACAGCCGCATTAAAAATTGCATTTTATCCTACGGTGCAAAACCCCGTATGAGCTGGGCAAACGAATCCTTTTATCTTGGCAGAAACACTTACGTAAAATTTGGTATTCGCGGCAAAACGCTTTCTTGCTATTTGGCGTTAGACACTGCGGAATTTATTGATACCAAGTACATTTACGAAGATGCCGGGGATGTGAAAAAGTACGAAAACGTGCCTATGCGCGTTCGTGTAAAATCCAACCGCGGTGCAAAATGGACTTGCGAACTGGTGGATATTTTGTTTGAAAAACTGGGCATTATAAAACAGGAAACGGAGCAACAGGATTTCCGCCCGGCATACCAAACCACCGCAGAACTGTTGCAGCAAAACTTAATCAAAAAAGTACAAGTAGACCGCCTGCCCGACTTTGCGGATATGGATGACGCAGCGGCAGAACAAGAGGAAGAAAACAAGGCACTGCTTTGGTTGGACGAAACCGCAGATGCAATGGCTTTGCAGATTATTGAACAACGCCTTGCCGCAAGCGATATTGCGCTTGCACAAACGGTTGCCGAAATTGCGGATAGAGAAACGGATGCCTTACTGAATGAAATGGCAGCGGAAGAAAAATCCGCGCCCGTGGAAGAAGTTGCCGCAACGGTGGCAGCGCCCGTGGCAGAAACCGCCGCAGAACCCGAATTTGAAATTGAAACGGTGGACGGCAAGCAAATTTACTGGTTGTACTCCTACAGCTTTACTGCAAAATTGCACCAAGCAACGGACGAAACCAAAGAGTATTATAACCAAATTAAAAACCGCATTTTATCGTACGGCGCAAAAAGCCGTATGAGCTGGCCGAACGAATCCTTCTACCTTGGTAGAAGTACTTACGTAAAATTAGGGATTCGCGGCAAAACGTTATCCGTATATCTTGCGTTAAATCCTGCGGATTACGAAAACACGAAATACATTTACGAGGACGCATCGGACGTAAAGAAATACGAAAGCGTACCTATGCGCCTACGCGTAAAATCCAACCGCGGA
>JAZRTI010000046.1:0-5438 GCA_045651955.1 Christensenellaceae bacterium
CCCCTTTTCGCCGGTGCGGAAAGGGGTTTTTGTTTGCCACTTTACTTGACTGAGAAATTTTATTATGTTATAATAAAATGTGAAAACATAAAAAGGGAAACGGACTTACTTGATAGGTGCGTTTTTTGGGGGAAAAATGAAAAAATTACTCATACTTTGTATGATGCTTTGCGCTGTTAGTGCTTCCGCATTAGCGCTTACCGGATGCGGGCTGATTAAGGAACAGGAAGAATTATCACCCGGTATTACGGTGGTTACCTCCGTAACCCCCTTGCCTGCGCCCTCGGTTTCGGCAAGTGTTGCCCCCACGGTTACGCCCACGGTTGCACCTACGGTTGCGCCCACTCCTTCCGAAGAGGAGAAACTTTCTTCTATTATTTTTGAGGATAAAACCTTTACTTATAACGGAACGGGGAATTCTATTTTTATAAAGAACCTACCTGCCGGATATAACGTACGGTACGTGAATAATTCCTTAAAAAATGTTGGGGAACGTCAGGCAAAGGCTTTGATTTACAAGGGGAATACCCTTGTAAAAACCATGTATGCAACCATTACGGTTACCCTTGGTACGTTTGAAGGGATCACCTTCCCCGCCATATCCGTTCCTTTTGACGGAAAAGAACACGCCACCTATTTGCAGGGGCTTTCTGCTTATCCGAATGTAAAGGTGGAATATACCTTGAACCGCTTGACCGAAGTGGGAAAAGTAACTGCAACGGCAGTGCTTTCGGATTCTAATTATTATACTGCAACCTATACAACTACGGTGGAAATTACCCCTTGGACTTTTACCGGGATTTCCTTAACGGGGATTACGGCAAAGTATAACGGTGCGGAACACAGTGCGGTGGTAAGCGGTTTGGAAAACTATCCAAATGCAACGGTACAACTTACGGATGCTGCGCGTACCAATGCGGGTACACAAACTGCCGTTCTTACGGTGCAGCAGCGCGGTTATACGGATTTAACCCTTACCGCACAAGTTACGGTGGAACGCGCTGTTTTGGGGTGGGTAACTTTTCCGGATACCGTATTCGTATACAGCGGTAAGGAACAACGGCTTACCGCAAACGGATTGCCCGCAGACGTAACCCCCATATACGAAAATAACGCGGTTACCGAAATAGGAGAAACAAAAACCGCAACATTAACGGTGAACGATCCTAACTATGAGCCGTTGACCCTAACGGCAAATGTCAGCGTAAAAAAGCCGGAGGCAACAGTACAGGGGTTAGACGTAATTAAAAGAATGTTCGTCAACGACCCCACATTCCGGGCACAGGTTACGTATAGCGACAGAAGCGAGAGTGAGTGGATAACGGTGGGGGGAACTTCCCAAATTTTGGAAGGAACCCTTGCTTTTGAAAACGTGGACGTAACGGTAGGCGGATTGTATAATTTAACCCCCTACGGTTTGACTTCGGATTACTACGACGTAATTTTTGAAAACGGTACGGCAAACGTTATGGCATTGGAAACCAACCTTGTTGCGGGCGGTGCAAAAGCAGGGGAAAACGGGACCATGCTGTATAACGGAAAGGAAGTACACACCATGGGTGTAGACTTTTTCTCCCTGTTTTTCAACTCTTTTTCTGATCGCAGACCCTTTTACGAAATGGAAAGTGGACTTGCTGTACTGAAAGATGCAGGCGTGCGCGTGATACGTATCAACGGTGGTCTGTTTTATGCTGACGAAGCAACCAAGTATTATTTCGGGAATGAAGAAAATTATTGGGCGCTGTTTGACAGGGTAGTGCATGAAGCGGCGCAAAACGATATTATGATAATTCCTTCCTTCTTCTGGTCTTTTTGGGTGGACGATTATTACGGGGAAACTTACGATCAAATTTTTGCAGACCCCGCAACAAACACTTCCCAAGGGTTCCGCTTTATGATGGAATACACCAGGCAAATGGTTACCCGCTATCAACACCACCCCGCAATTTTTGCTTGGGAATTTGGTAACGAGTGGAATTTAAATAATGACCTGCCCAACTGGAAAGAATGGATGACCTGTAAGCAGACGGTGGAAAAACACACGAAAATTCTGGAATACTGGGCAAATTTGATTGATGAAATAGACGAATACGACCGAATTATTACTACGGGGGATTCGGAAATGCGATCCAGCCAGTATCATCAGTATTATACCGGTGCTTGGGGGGATGATAATTACGCCCAAAATATTGCAATATTAAAAATGCACAACCCCGGTAAAATTTCCGCAGTCAGCGCACACGTTTACGGTGGATATTTGGATGCTACGAAAAAGGATCCAACCGTTCTTCTTACAAACAAAAATTATCTGACTGACCTTCCTGCAAAAACATGGAAAGAAAGGTTTTCTTATTTGGTAGGCGCGGCTAAGGAACTTTCCTCTTCCATGAACAAAAACGTAACCGTTTACGTTGGGGAATGCGGCGGCGGACACGGGGATGAATTTCAACCCGGCGATACCAAGGAAAGCCGCATACAAAAACAAAAATCCGTGGTTTTGGCAATTGGGGATGCTATGATAGAAAGCGGCATGCCCGTGGCCCTTCTTTGGAACTACGACCCCGCCGTTTCCATTCTGTTTGAAGGAAGTTGGGAGGAGGCCGAATACCTGAAAAAGAACCCGGATTTCACGAAAGCTAAGAATATGCAAGATTACGTAAATCAACGCAGCAACGGAATTGAGTGGAGCTGGAACGAAAAGTTCGGTAAGGGCGAAGCGTATTTTGACGCCATTATAGAAATCAATCAAAAACTGGAACAAAAATACGGAAAGTTTTAATTGACCGAAAAACAAAAAACAAAAAAGGGGGAAAGATATGAAAAAACTGCTTACACTGTGCTTGCTTGTGTTCTTTGTGTTTGCTATTGTTGGCTGTAAGCTTTCCTTTGGGAAAATTCCCATGCCCACCCTAACGCCAACCCCCGAAATTTCTGTTCAGCCAACGGTTACACCTACACCCGAAGTATCTATACAGCCGGTAGTTACGCCCACATCCGGCGCAACACCTACGGTCAGTCCTGCGGTAACGCCCACGGTTGTACCCACGGTAACGCCCACGGTTGTACCCACAGTGTCGCCCACGGTTGTACCCACGGTAACGCCTACGGTTGCACCCACAGTGTCGCCCACGGTTGCACCCACAGTAACGCCTACGGTTGTACCCACGGTAACGCCCACGGTTGTACCCACAGTGTCGCCTACGGTTGTACCCACAGTACTGCCCACGGTTGCGCCCTCGGTAACGCCCACGGTTGCGCCTACGGTTGCAAACCCCCTTGCCAATGTGGTTTTTGCAGGGAAAACCGTAACGTATGATGGGTCTGTGCATGAATTAAAAGTGGAAAATTTGCCCGAGGGATATGAAGTAAAATATACAAATAACGGGAAAAAGGATGTGGGAACCTACACCGTATTTGCACAAATTCGTAAAATCGGCAGCAGTATTTATATGAGTCCGTTGACTGCCGTTTTAATCATAGAAGCCGCTCCCGAACTTCCCCCCGAAGAAGAGGAACTGCTTGTTTTTGAAGGCATTTTATTTGAAAGTAAAACATTCCCTTGTGATGGGGAACCCCATTCCCTGGTGGCAGAAAACGTACCGAATTTTGCTACCGTTGAATATTATAATAACAGTGCCTCCAAACCAACAGAAAGCAAAACAGCACGCGTGGTAATTACTGCGGAAGGGTATAAAACCCTGATGCTGACCGCCACCCTGGCTATCGGAAAGGGAACTGTTTACGTAACGGCGGAAAATTTAACCCGTTCGCAATATATTATAACCGAATTGCAGCCCAAAGCGGTAATTTCCTACGGGTTTAAGGAAGGGTCGGTTGCGCTGGGAGCCGGAGCAAAGATTGCCGATTGCACGGGAACGCTTGCTTTTGAATATCCCCATGATACGCGTGTGGCAGGGGAGTACGATATTTTGCCTTCGGGCTATTCTTCCGAACTGTACGATTTTGTTTTTATTCCCGGTAAGTTTACTGTGCAAGAAGTAAAAACCGATCTGGTGGTCGGCGGTGCAAAAGCTGATGAAAAGGGGGGAATTGTTTATAACGGCAAAGACGTGCATACTGTGGGGGTAAACTACTACAGCCTGTTTAACTCTCTGTTGCCAACGGGTGGCACGGCAAATCCCTGGGATCGGGTAAAAGCGGGGCTTGCAATGTTATCCGGTTACGGCGTGCGTGTTATTCGCTTTAACTGCGGCGTGTTCCACCAAAACGAAGCCGTGAAATATTATTTCGGAAATGAAAAAACCTATTATTCCATTTTGGATAAAGTCATGGACGAAGCTGCCCGAAATAATATCCTTTTAATTCCCTCCATGTTCTGGAACGATACTTGGATTATCAATTATTATAACCCCATTCAATATACCGAACAAGGGGAAGTGGATGCTGCCGCAATGGATGGCGTGTTTAATAAGGAATGGTCGGACGAAAACAGCAAAACCATGCAGTTGCTAAAAAAGATGACCGAAGAAATCATCCGGCGGTATCAGCATCACCCTGCGGTATTTGCTTGGGAATTTGGTAACGAAAACAACAATTCCGCAGATCTGCCTAACTGGAAAGATCACACTGCAAGCGTGGGTAGAATAGATACCGAAATTTATTCGGCAGGTATGGCGCGCTGGGCAGACTGGGTTCTTGCCGCAGACGAATTTGACCGTATGATTATGACGGGGGATGCACAGCTTCGCAAGGGGCAGTATTCCACCTACTTAGATAAAAACAGTTGGGGACCGGATACCTTGGCGCAACATTTTCTGAGTTTACAGCAGTATAACCCGGGGAAAATCAACGGCGTTTCGGTACACATTTACGGGGGATATGCGGATAAGGAAAATCCGCAATCGGTATCCCTGCCGGGCAACTACTTAAAAGACTGTGAGCATTTAACTTGGCAATCCCGTTTAGAACTTACCATGCAGGCAACAGCGGAAGTTGCACAGATGAAGGAAATGAATATGTCCTGTTACGTGGGCGAATGCGGTGTGGCAAACGGGCAAGCGTTCTTCCCCGGTGATACCGCAGCTGTGCGTGCGGAACGGCAACGAAAGGTGTACGACGCAATCGGTCAGGCAGTTTTGGATACGGGAATGCCCATTGCCCTGCTTTGGAATTACGACCCCGTGATTGTAATACAGGAAAAATCGTATGAAGAACTCAATCCCAACGGTTTAGATTTTAACGACTCGGCGGTGGTTGCCGCTAACCGTGCCGCATATCAAAAGTTCGGTCAACACGGGAACGGATCGGGCATTGAATGGAGTTGGAATGAAAAATACCAAAAGGGGCTTGCCGCGCTTAACAGTATTAAAATGTACAATCAACAACTGAAAACCAAATACGGCGAGTTCTAAAATCAGCGGAGTATTTTACGAAACGGATAATATAATTTACAATTATAAACCCGCCTGCGGCAAGTG
>JAZRTI010000047.1:0-21434 GCA_045651955.1 Christensenellaceae bacterium
AGGGATTTTTTTGACGATGTCCTTTTTCAGTTTGAAATTTTGAGGGTTGATAAATAACAAACCCGCCCCGACCAAATTTTTGGCCGGGGCGGAAATTTTATTACCGTAAAATCAAATGGGGAAATCCCAAAAGGCTAAATGGAAAAATTGTAACTGCCCGAAAGTAAGGTTTGTGTTTTGTTTTGCAAAGTCAGGTGCAGTTTTGTACCAAGGGGTACGGTGATACAAAGGGTACCTTTTACGCTATCCCAAGCATAACTAAGTATTCCGCGTGGGGTTTTGAACTGTGCGCTTGCCGAAGGGATGCTTCCATTTGGTACGTGTGCAAACCATTCTCCGCAAGCAGGGGCAAAACCCAGGCGGATGCCAATCACTTCTTCTACCAAATACCGGGTAACGGAAGTCATTTCCAAATGGTTAAAACTGTTCATGGAAACGCCTGCACAGCCTGCTTCGTTGATAAAGGTAAAATACGACCCTTTGGGGGCTTGCCAACGCAGTTTTTCGTGTACTTCGGGGCGCAAGTGGCAGTAGCTATCCCAGCGTTCCCAAACCGAAGTTGCCCCTTGCGAAATCATATAGCCAAAGGAAGGAAAGGTAGGTTCAAACGCCAATCGCAAGGAATCTTCGTGCGCGCCCGCTTTGGAAAGCGCGCCAAGCACTTCGTCAATCACGTACACGCCGCAAGAAAGCCTACCGTTATAGCGCGCAATCGCGTTTTTATAATGCGCCAAAACGGTGGGGATATCCTTTTTATCAATCATATCGCGGTACAAAAGCATCCCGTACGAAGTTTGCGTATCCGAAAGGGTTTTCTTATCCGCGGTCATCAGTTTTTCGTGAAAAGCTTTTTTTACGAATTCCGCGCGCTCCGCGTACTTTTTCGCATCTTCTTTCTTTCCTAAAATTTCCGCGGTTTTTACCATCATGGTAAGGTTTGCGTAATATTGGCAGGTTTGGAATTCTTCCGCTCGCATTTGCGCGCCGCTTTCGGGAATGCCCGGGGCATCCATCATATCCGCATTCAGCCAGTCTACGTAGCCTATCGTTTTCACGATGCCTTCCGCGAACTTTTCGCGCATGTATTCCATCGTACGCGCGTTCATTTCGTAGTTTTGCTTTAAGGGGGTATCAATCCCCGTTAAGCGGTAGTACAAAAGGGGTTGTTTTGCATCCAACGTGCTTTGCCCAGAAAACATATTCAGCGCGGTGGGGGTGTGTTCGGGGCGCTTTCCTTCGGGGCAGGGCGCCAAATTGCGCTCTATCATATTTCTTAAAAAGAAAAGAGAACTGTTTAGGTAATAATAACTGTTATCGTACCCTTGCATTGCCCAAGCAAGGCGTTCGTCCCGTTCGCAACAGTCCGTTTGAATGCCCATAAGGTTGCTTTTTAGGGTATTTTCCACGCAAGCGGAAAAACGGGTAACGGTTTGGTCTGCAAAAGTAAAACTGCCAAAGGTTTCCATATCCGAAGAAAGGAACAAGCCTTCCGCAAAGGGAACTTCCTCACTCGTTGCCCCCAACACGGTTACGTAACGGAATCCGCGGTAGGTAAAACGGGGGGTGTACGTTTGTTTTTTGCCCGCCGAGCGGAAGGTATCTATGGGGTGTGCGCCGCGCATATTCGCAACGTAGCAAGTTCCGTCCGCGCGCAAATGTTGGCTATATATAAAGCGAACCACTTTGCCCTTGGGTAAATCTAAAACAAAGGAAGGAACGCCCGCAAAGTTTTCCCCAAAATCAATTACAAGCCGTCCGTCCGCGCCTACGTACCTATTTTTTTCGGCAAGTTTTCTAACCGCGCGGATGGGTTCGTTAATTTGTGTTAAGGGTTGGGTTTTAGTGATAAAAGCCCTTGCGGGTATCAGGGTAAGATTTTGTAATTCCGCAGGGGTAGCAGGGGTGATTTCTTTTTCCGCATCAAACACTTCGCCATCGTAAATATCCGTGGCAAGATATGCTCCGTTTGCAGTGCAAAGGAATGTTTCGTCCGTTACCACCGTATCCAAGGTGCCGTCTGCATAAAGTAAGGTAAGGTACGCCCAAATTTTGGGGCGCGCTTCTTGATATATACCGCGAAGAACGCGTGGGCCAAACACGTTTGCCATGCCGATACGCCCTGCATACCACCCGTCTGCCGCTTGAATATCCAGCAGGTTTTCCCCGGGTACAATGTTTGCGGTTACGTTATGGCAAAGCACGTTGGCGTAAACGTTAAATTCCGTCCACTCGCCCCGCAAAAATTCATCCCCAACTTCCTTGCCGTTCAGTTTGGGAAGATACAATCCCATTGCCGCGGTATACAGATAAGCCGCTTTTACGGGTTTTTGCACCGTGAATGTGCGGAAAAATTGGGGTTGGGGCAGGGGCTTTGCCCTGCCTTCGGTATGCCAACAGGGGGAACCGTCCGTCAGTTTTTGTCTGCCTAAAAATTTGGTTTCCACCGAAGTTTCCGCAATTACCCTTTTCCCTTCGGCAAGATTGGTAAGGCCTTGTAAAACCTGTATTTGCTCTAACGCAAACGCAAATTTCCCCTTTGCAAATTCCTGCATTTTCAGCGCGGTAAAGCGCAAATAACGCAAGGGCGCGGTAAGTTCGTAAAACACGGGCTGATTTCCCGGATTGGGCGCGGGGTTGGGGCTTTCAAATACCGTAACCGCATCCGAAAAATCTTCGCTAACAGCGCTTTCAATTTTGAAAGCAAGGGGAAATTTCATCCCCGGTACGTCGGGCTGGCAGGGTACGTCAAAGGGGCGCGCCCCTTGAATTACCGCGTATTCCGCACTTACCCTTTCCCCAAGGTCCACCGTTACCGTAGGGCAGGCAAACGCGTTATCAAAAACTTCACTTTCGTAGCCCGCGTGGGCAGGGGAGATGATTTCCTTAGGGTTTGGACATTCTACCCATTTCGCCGGCAAAGCCGCAAAGTTGGGTTGGGTGCGAAACATGGTTTCCCCCGTGTACGTTTTTTCTTCTCCGTTTGCGGTAATTACCGATTGCACCGAAAGCAGGTAGTCCGTTTCGGGGGATAAATCGGGCAGGGGCAGATAGTAATGGTTTTCCCCCTGTTCTACGTGATGATAAACGCACGTTTCTTCATGTAACAGGGAAAGTTCGGTGCGTACACAAGTTGCACCATTCCGTTCGTCCGAAAGGGTAATGCTAACGTATGTATTCGTGTAAGGCGCACATATGTTATTTCGCTTACCGCAAATTTTAATATCCATGTTCGGTTAACTCCTTTTTGTATTTCTTACAGTATAACTGTAAAAGTTTGAATTGTCAATACGGTTTTCTTATTTTTTACGGTAAAAAGAAAAATAAGGAGCATTTACGGCACGTTGGGAAAATGCAACAAAACCGAAAATATAAAAAACAACCGAAAAACCGAAAAAAAGCAAAAAATCATTGACTTTTTTCTTGCTGCTATGGTATACTAACAAATGAAAATGGCGTTTTGTTTTTTCGCGCCTGCGCGCACGTTGAAACAAAAGACATATAAATTACACGAAAAAAATTGTAAAAGGAGAAAACCATGAGAAGAAAGTTATTAACCATCCTTCTTATACTGGCGTGTGCAACGTCGGCGTGTGTTTTTACGGGATGCAGTTTGCGTAAAAACCCTAAGCCTTCGGTAACACCTACACCTTCGGTGTCCACCGGCGTTTCCACGTCGCCCAGTACTTCGGTAAAGCCTAGCGTATCTGCTACGCCCACGCCTAGTACCAGCGTATCTGCTACGCCTACGCCTAGCACCAGCGTATCTGCTACGCCTACGCCTAGCACCAGCGTATCTGCTACGCCTACGCCTAGCACCAGCGTATCTGCTACGCCTACGCCTAGCACCAGCGTATCTGCTACGCCCACGCCCGGCACCAGCGTATCTACTACGCCCACGCCTAGCACCAGCGTATCTACTACGCCTACGCCCAGCACCAGCGTATCTACTACGCCTACGCCTTCTATCACTCCCGGTCCTGAAACTCCCGACCTTACGGGTGTATCCCTTTCGTTTGCAACCGAAACGGTTACGTATAATGGGGAAGCTTGGGAACCCGAAGTGGTTGGTAAAGAACAGGGGGATAGCGTAGTGTTTATCATTACTAAAAACGGGGAGCCCGTAAACGAAATTAAAAATGCAGGCAGTTACGAAGTTACTGCAACGGTAACCCGTAACGGCTATAAGCCTTATACGACCAATACGGTTAATCTGACGGTTGAAAAGGCACAGGCAGTAATTACGGCAGAAACCGAACAAACCATTCCTTATGACGGCAATTACCATTATCCCGATGCGCAGTTAAACCACGCCGAAGCAGACCTTGCGTTAAAAAGCAAGGCAGTAATCGCGGTGGGTAACTATGAATTTACGTTAAGCGCACGTGAAACGGAAAACTTCCTTGCGGCTGCTCCCGTAACCGTAAGCATTGCGGTTACCGAAACATATACTCCCGTGCAAGAACCCGCAACCGCAGGCCCCATTACCATTCCTCAGGATGCAATTTCCACCGAACACGATGGGAAAGTGGTAACCACGGGCTCCTTTAACTATAACGGTTATTCGGCTAACGGCTCGGCGTTCTGGTTCTCCATTACCTACGCAAACAGCATGATGTTCCAAGCGAACATGGCAACCCGCGTTTACGGTAAAACCAACGTAAACGGTGCGGTAGTAGTACTTGTGGAAAGCGCTTCCAAGGGCTATTCCCAAGCGTTCTACGGTCAAACCGAAAGCACGAAGGACGGGGATAAGTATCCCTTCACGGTATACGTAAACGTACCTTACGGTTCGGATTACCGTGTAACCGTTATCAACGCAAACAAGCAATCGCAATCCTTTACCAACGTAGCGTTTGGTGAACTGTTCCTTGCGGGCGGTCAATCCAACATGGGTTGGAATATGAGCCAATGCTACGACGGAACGGGTACCTTCGATTCCGCAAGCGGCTCCTTCGACGGCTTACTGTATAAGGATATCATTGAAAACTCCGCAAACAGCAACATCCGTTTGGCTTCCGTTTACCCCGCGCACCAAGGCGAAAAGGTAGATACCCTTTCCTTGTGGAACGGCTGGTCCGAAGCAACCGTAAATAAGGTAAAAGGCTTTAGCGCGGCGGCGTACTTCTTTGTTCGCGAATTGCAGGAGCAGTATCCCGACGTACCCTTCGGTATCATCGGCAGCTGTATGGGCGGTACCTCCATCTACGCTTGGATGGAATGGGATAGCTACACCCAAGCAATCAGCGAAGGTTGGGTACAAGGCAGAACTTCGGTTGCGGATGACCCCGGTGAAAACAACCCCTCCTCCGCAGGCTCCCGTTACTACAATGCAATGACCAACCCCATCCGCCATCACTCCTTCCGCGGTGTGCTTTGGTATCAAGGTTGTGGTCACTACAACAACTACTCCAACTTGTTCAACTTGATGATTCAAGATTGGCGCGATTTGTTCGATAACCAAAAACTGTGGTTTATCGATTGCGGTCTTCCCAGATACGGCAACGAAGATAGCTGGTACCGCGTTCGTGACGAACACGAATTTGCATCCACCTTTATTCCCAACTTAGTATATAGCACCAATATTGAAGACGGTTTGTACGCGCAACACGCAGACCCCGTTGATACTTTGAACGCGGACGGTATCCACCCCTACAAAAAGCAATCCGTAGGCGAACACGCCGCGCACACCATGATGAAGAAGATGTACGGCGCGCAAGGTACGTGGTCCGGCCCCGAAATTACCTCGGTAGCTATTAGCGGTCCCAGCGTAATTCTTACCTTCAACAACGTTGCGGAAGGATTAGTGCTGAAAGGCCTTACAGGCTTTAATATTGCAGGACCGGACGGCGTATTCTACGATGCAACCCCCGTGCTTCTTTCCAAGAATACCATTATGATTTCGGCGGAAGAAGTTTCTAACCCCGTAGAAATTAGATACGGCTATGCGAACTATTCCAAATTCGTAACCCGTGAAAGCTGTACGGGTGCACACGAATCCGTTTCCGTATTCAACAAAAAGGGAGATGATTACTGGCCCTTAGACCAATTCTGGTTCTTAGTGAACGCGCAAGCGCAAACGGTAGAAAAGAAAGAATGGCACGCAACCGAATACGTAAACATTTTGCAAAACGGCTTGTATTCCACTGTGCAAATGAATACGGCATACGATTTTAGTTTGACCTCTAACCAAGTAGCGGCAATTAAGAACGAACCTGCCATCGTGCCCACTGCAAAAGTGTTGAAAAACGGGTTGGACGTATCTGGTCAGGTAACCGCAGTTGCATATTATAAGGACGGTTATTCTGAAGCGATTAACTTAAACAACCCCAAATTTACCAAAGCAGGGGATGTAAGCATTGTTTATTTCGTTGGTAGCGACGTAGTGGGCAGCTTGGAAAGCCGTGTTCACGATTTTGTTCCCGTAAAAGAATTTGCAATGCAAGCAGGACCTTTCTCTGCGCTAACCGGTCAAACCTTTGTAATGCCCGAAATGAAATACACAATCCGTAACGAAGATTCTTCGGTTATTTTGGATATGTCGGATATCGTTCGCATTGTGGCAGATTACGGTGAATACGAAGAAGAAGTAACCTCCTCTTACGTACAACGCATCAAAGGCAACTACACCTTAAACTTCTACCTTGGCAACACCTTGCTGGGTTCCCGCGAAGTGGTTGTGGGTGTATCTCAACAAAAGAACCAAATGGTAACGGGTACTTGGGAGCGCGTTCCCGGACAAAGCGACAACTGCATTAAGAACTACGCGCTGTATAACGGCGAAGTATCCTACAAGTTCAACTACAACATTTCGGCAGGCGGCAACTTATTCTATCCCGTACGCGGTAATGCTTCCAATGCGCCCAATTTGGAATATTTCAACGGCTTATCCGTTCGTTTGGGCAGCGTTAACGGTGTTGCTAAGTTGATGATCGCTTACAATATTGAAAACGTATTGACCTCCGTTATGATGCCCGACGTAGATACTTCTGCTACGGCAGAACACGTGCTTACCTACAAGGTACAAGATATATATAAGAGCGGTGGTAAATTCAACGGCGTTCGCGTAACTGTGTACTTTGACGGACAGGAAAGAATTGACTTTACCGTTCCTGCAGATACTGTAAATGCAGATAAGGAAACTTACTTTACGCCTGCGGTAATTTTCAATGCAAAGAACGTTGCAAACCAAGAAATTTACGTAGACGGCACCCGTCCTTACACCTATCAGTTGGAAGGCGAATTTGCACAAACCTTACCTTACGGCGAAACGGCAGACCTGCCCGTAATGAACGTAATTTACCCCGATAAGGTGGTATTTGCAGACGTGTATGTGGATGGCAGCAAGATTGATCCCGCAACCTACGTATTTGATCAAAAGAAAACGTATACCATTTCCTACAAATACGGCGACCAAGTTCTGTATGAAGTTGAAAAGGTATGTGCGGCAGATCTAACCTTTGCAGTAACCCCCGTAACCGAAGCGCAAGTTCCCGGTACGGTAAATCTTCCCACCTTAGTAGCAAAAGAAGGGGATACGGATATCCGCGCAAACGTTGACGTAACAGTACGTATGGGTGCAAAAGTAATTGCAACCTTAAAGGGAAATGCAACCACCTTAACGCACAGCGTGGCTTCCGTTCTTACCTTGGAATACTACTACCAAGGCTCCTTAATGGCAACTTCCGAAATGACGGTAATTCCTTCGGGCAACTTGCTTGACGACACCGCAAATTGGAAGAGTGGCCGATACACCGCTATTAAACAATATAACGCGCGTGTAAACATTACCTACTTTGTAAAAGGCAATATGGCAGACGTAATTTCCTTGCCCATCCGTGGCGATAACTTCAACAACGTTACCTATCACGATGGCTTGGCATTCCGCCCCAGCGTGCGCGACTGCTTCTTGATGAACCCCTTGCAAAACGGCGGTCATACCTACGCTTCCTTCTCGCAACGCTCCACGAATAAGTACCACACTTGGTCCTATCAAGCGGTAGACGTACTGAACGAAGACGGCTCTTTGAAGGAAATCCGCGTTTACACTTGGGTTGACGGCGTATTACAAAAGGTTGGCGGCTTTGATTACGCTGTAATTTCGGTTGCAGATACCGCAAACTTCTACAATACCTACTACGAAGTAGCAGGTTTTGTACAATCGGGCAACGCAGGCTACACCATTGCTGCTATCACCTTTGGTGATAACATGCCTTTGGATTACGTTGTTAACATGGAAATGAGTGGCGCAACCCTTTCGGGCGCGGAATACGACGTAATTTACGGCACCGAATACGAATTCGTAACCACGGGTATTGATGCAACCGTAGAAAGCGTACAGTATTTCAACCGCGGTTCTTCCACCGCACTTTCCGAAAAGCCCACCCGTCTTGGCAGCTACACCGCAAAAATTACGGTAAGCGCACCCGGTTATGATGGCAAAACTTTCGTAGTTGATTATAAGATTAGCGAAAACGTAATGGCAGGCCTTGCTATCTACGGTCAAAGCGTAGATTACGGCAACACCGCTTCTATCGTATTTGAAAACCTGCCCCAGGATGCAACGGTAACGTACACCTACGGCACCTTAACGGATACTGCAACCGCACCCGCATTAACCGAATCTGGCGCAAGCCTTACGGTTACCGTAAAAGTAGTGAAGTACGGTTATAAAACGGTTACCGCTACCGTAAACTTAACCGTTATCCCCGTAGAAATCGGCGAAGAATGGACCCAGTCTATGAAGGAAAGCGTTTCCGCACCTTCCGTAACCACCGCGTACGTGGGCGTTCCCTACGTTTACGAAGCAGCCGTTAATATGAGTGGCGTATCCATTGAATATTACTACAAGGGCGCACTGCTTTCCGAAAACTTCTCCACTTCTACGTTAGGTTCGTACGAATTAGAAGTTCGCTTCGTAAAAGAAGGCTATAAATCGTACAAAGTAACCGTAAACATTGAAGTAATTGAACTTTTGGCTAAGGACGTAACCTTTACCGCAACGGGTGTATCCACGGCAACCATCGGTACCGCGTTTACCCTTCCCACGGCAACCGCAACGCACAAGGTTACGGGTGAAAACTTAACTGCGCACCTTGTTCGTTCTGCAAGCTACGGCGCGTATGCAGTAACCGATCTTACCAAGGAAGCAACTTCTTACACCGCTACCGTATTCGGTACGATGACCTTAACTTACAAGGTAAACGGCGTAAAAGTTGGTGCAAAGGATATTGAAATCGGCACTACGGATAACTTGATAGAAACTGGAACTTGGAATAAACGCATCTTACAAAACTACACCGTATACAACGCGCGTGTAAACGTTAAGTTCTCCATTAGTTCCACTTCTACGGGATTATTCTTCATTCCTTTGCGCGGTACTTCTACCAACAACGAATGGTGGGGTAACGATAGGGGCGCATTGTCCTTCCGTGTTCCCGCTGCACGCGACGGCCAGGTGTTCTGGATTTACAACAGCGGTAACGGCCTTGGCAGCGTAAATTCTAACGTATTCTTCACCCATAGCGATTGGTTAGCAGGTACCGAACACACCTTGTCCTACCAAGTGAAGGATATTTTGAACGAAGACGGCTCCATTAAGGAAATCCGCGTATACGTTTGGGTAGATAACGTGGCAATTTGCCCCGGTACGCAAACGGGCGGTATCGTTCACGTAGACGATAACATGGGTACCTTAACGGGTTACTTCGTTGTTGAACCTTCCAACGCAAACTGGAAATCTTGGTTCACCGAACCTGCGAACTTCTTGCAGTTTAAGAAAATAAACTCTAGTGATAGTGCAACAATTACCACTTCCTCCATTACCATCGGCTAATTTATCCTAGCGGATAAAAGGTTATAGGTAAAACCTGCCCGCCCCGCACGAATTTTCGTGTGGGGCGGGTTTTTGTTTTCCGTTTGATTGACATTTCCTTTGTGCGCGTGATATAATTACGGAAAAAGAAAAAATAGGGGGCAAACCATGGCGGAAAACATCATTTTATCTTCCTTTGGCAAATACGTATTTGGGGATGCGGTTATGCAGCAACGCTTGCCCCGTGAAATATATCTTGCCTTAAAAACTTGTATCAAAAACAATCAGCCTTTAACTTTGGAAATTGCCAACGTGGTGGCAAACGAAATGAAGGATTGGGCATTAGAACTGGGTGCCACGCACTTTACCCACTGGTTTCAGCCTTTAACGGGCGTTACCGCCGAAAAACACGATAGTTTTTTGGAAAGTCAGGATGGAAATCCCATTGTTAAGTTTTCGGGTAAAACCCTAATTAAAGGGGAAACGGATGGCAGCAGCTTTCCAAGCGGCGGTCTTCGCGCCACCTTTGAAGCGCGCGGTTATACCGCGTGGGATCCCACTTCTTACGCCTTTGTTCGCGGTACTACTTTGTATATTCCCACCGCTTTTTGTTCGTACGGTGGGGAAGCGTTAGACCAAAAAACACCCTTACTTCGCAGTATTGAAGTGGTGGAAAAGGAAGCCGCTAAAATTTTATCCCTTTTCGGTAAAACCGAAAAAGTTACCGTTTCGGTAGGGGCGGAACAAGAATATTTCTTGGTGGATGAAAAGGTACACGATTCCCGTTTGGATTTAGTGGTTTGCGGCAGAACGCTGTTCGGTGCAAAACCTCCCAAAGGTCAGGAATTGGACGACCACTATTTTGGTAAAATTAACGATAGAGTGCTTGCCTATATGGCGGATTTGGATCGCGAACTGTGGGAACTTGGCGTATACGCCAAAACCAAGCATAACGAAGCGGCGCCCGCCCAACATGAACTTGCGCCCCTGTACGGGGATAACAACCTTGCTACCGATCACAACCAACTTACTATGGCAATGATGAAGCGCATCGCGCACCGCCACGGTATGGTGTGTTTGCTGCACGAAAAACCCTTTAACGGCATTAGCGGCAGCGGTAAACACAATAACTGGTCCTTGCAAACGGCAAGCGAAAACCTGTTTAAGCCGGGCAAAGCCCCTGCGGAAAACTTGCAATTTTTACTGTTCTTGGTTGCCGTGTTAAAAGCGGTGGACGAGTATCAGGATTTACTTCGCATTTCGGTTGCCAGCGCAAGCAACGACCACCGTTTGGGCGCAAACGAAGCACCCCCCGCAATTATGTCCGTATTCCTTGGGGATGAAATTTCCTCCATTTTGGAAAGTATGGATCGGGGAGAGCGGTATTCCGAAAAAACCGCGCGCGAACTACTTACGGGCGTTTCGGTTATCACGCACTTTAATCAGGATAAAACGGATAGAAACCGCACCAGCCCCTTTGCGTTTACGGGGAATAAGTTTGAATTCCGTATGCCCGGAAGCATGCAATCCATTGCCAGCCCCAACTTGGTGCTGAATACCGCAGTTGCCAAAGTTCTTTCCGAATTTTATGCAGAACTTGCTAAGGAATCGGATATGGAAAGCGCGGTGAAAACCTTAATTCGTACCGCATACCATGCGCATAAACGCATTGTGTATAACGGCAATAACTATTCTGCGGAATGGAAAGCGGAGGCGCACCGCCGGGGCTTATCGGATAACGCTACCACAGTGGATGCGGTAAAACACTATCTGGATGAAAAGAACGTGGCGCTTTTTAGCGAATTTGGTGTTCTTTCCCCTGCGGAAATGCACTCCCGTTACGAAATCATGCTTAGTTCCTACGCTAAGCAAATCGTAATTGAAGGGGAAACCATGCTAACCATGCTTAGAAAGAACGTTTTATCGGGCGTGATGCGCTATAAAGGCGACCTTGCCAAGTGGGCAGGGGACGTTGCTGCCGTTTCGGGTGCGGACGTGCAAGCCGAAAAGGAATTATTAAATTCCCTTGGCAAACTGACGGGCGAAATGCTGTTTGGGGAACGGGAACTGAAAGATGCAATCCAAAGCGTAAAATCTGCGGAAACCGCCCTTGCCCGTGCAGAAGCGTGCAAAGGCAAGGTGCTGCCCGCAATGAACCGTTTAAGAAACGCAGTGGATGGCGCCGAACTTATCACGGGTAAAGAATATTGGACCATGCCCGATTATAACGATTTGCTGTACAGTGTGAGATAACCAAATGGAAATGAAATTTTTAAGCCGTTTGACCCCCCAGCAGGTTAGTGCGGTACACAAAAAGAAACTGCATTATCAGGATAGAAAGTATTATTTATCGGGGGAAATTACCACCGAAACCTTTTCTTTCACGGTGGGCAGTTTTCAAAAAAAGGGGGAAGCAATGCCCCGCTTTACCTTTCGGGGAAGTATTACGGAAGTGGATGGAAAGGCGTTGTTTTCGGGGGATTTATCCAAAACGGAACTAACGAAAAAGGCAGATAAAATTACAGCCTTTACCCTAACCGCGCTTATTGGTGCGCTGATGGGAATTTTGGTGCAGACGTTTACGGGAAAATGGTATTTTTCGGTTGCGGCGTTTTTCTTGGGTGCCGGGCTTGGCGTGCTGTCGCATTGGCGGTCTACGAAAAAGGAAATCAAGGCGTTTGCTGCGTTTTTCATTCAGTACATGAAAAAGATTTTCCGTGCAGACGAAACGAAATAATATGGGAGGGCGTGCCCCCTTTTTTGCGATCTTTGTCAAAAAAACCGTTTTGCGTTTTTTTTTACTTTTTCTATTGCAAGCAATAGAAAAAGTTGGTATAATATAAAAAACGGCTATAAAAGCCGATAGATAAAGGATGGTTTTATTCTTATGGGAAAAGAAAAAAACAGTTTTGTTAAACTTTGTTCTTATTTTGCTTTGGTGCTGGCTGCACTTTTGATTTGTATCAACGTAATTTTGCCCAAAATCGGCGTTAAAATTACGGGGGACCTTGTCAACGTAATGGTGCTGGTTAAGGACGTAGCTTTGCTATTTGGTATTTGTTTCGGTGCATATTCCTTTACAAAAAACAAGGGTGTTGGTTGGCACGTGGTTTACTGGGTTTCCATCGTTTTGTATCTGGGTTGTGCCGTTTTTGGCGTCATTAAGTAAAAAATAAGGCAAGGCAAACACATTGTGTTTGCCTTTTTTTTTATGATTTTTCTATATTTCCTTGTCATTTTTTGCAGGATGTGTTACAATAAAACGGAATAAGCGTTGTTAAGGAGGAACGGGTATGGAATATCGCGTAGAGCACGATTCCATGGGGGAAGTGCGTGTTCCCAAGGATAAATACTGGGGTGCGCAAACGCAAAGAAGTTTGGAAAATTTTGCCATAGGCACCGAAAAAATGCCTTTGGTAACCATCCGCGCGTTTGGATTATTAAAACTGGCATGTGCCCGTGTAAACGCTCGCTTACAACCGCAAAAGATGACTAAGGAAAAACTTTCTTACCTAACGCTTGCGGCAAAGGAGGTTGTTTCGGGAAATTTGCAAACGCATTTTCCGCTTGCCGTATGGCAAACGGGCAGCGGTACGCAAACCAATATGAACGCGAATGAAGTGATTGCCAACCGCGCCAACGAACTTGCAGGCAAGCAGTTATTGCATCCGAACGACGACGTAAATATGTCCCAGTCTTCTAACGATACCTTTCCTTCTGCCATGCATATCGGGGCAGTGCTTGCCGTAAAAGAAAACCTGCTGCCCGCCCTTCACACCTTAATACAAACCCTTATTAGGTTGGAAAGGGAAAATCAAGGAATCATTAAAAGTGGAAGAACGCATCTGATGGATGCAACCCCTATTGCCTTTTCGCAGGAAATCAGCGGATGGCGTTCTTCTTTGGAAAAAGATGCAGAACTGATTGAAAACGCCTTAACCCACGTATATCCCCTTGCACTGGGTGCAACAGCGGTAGGAACGGGCTTAAACGCCCCCCACGGGTTTGATAGGGAAGTGGCACAGGAAATCAGCCTTTTAACGGGATATCCCTTTACAACGGCGGAAAATAAGTTCCACGCATTAACTTCTAAAAGCGAACTGGTATTTGCCCACGGCGCGTTAAAAGCGTTGGCTGCGGATTTGATGAAAATGGCAAACGATATCCGATTTCTTGCAAGCGGTCCTCGTTTGGGATTAGGGGAAATTTTTATTCCCGAAAACGAACCGGGGTCTTCTATCATGCCGGGCAAGGTGAACCCCACCCAATGCGAGGCGGTAACCATGGTTGCCGTACAAGTAATGGCAAACGATACGGCAGTTGGCATGGCGGCATCCCAAGGTAATTTTCAATTAAACGTGTTTATGCCCGTGCTGAATTATAACTTCTTAAATTCGGTACGCCTTTTATCTGATGTGATGCTTTCCTTTGAAAAAAACTGTGTGTGCGGCATATGTGCCAACAAGGAAAAAATGCACGCGAATTTACACGGTTCTTTGATGCTTGCAACCGCGTTAAGCCCCGTAATCGGCTACGAGAACGCCGCTAAGGTGGTAAAGCGCGCTCACGCTCAAGGGGAAACGTTACGCGAATCTTGCGTAAAACTGGGCTTTCTTTCTGCCGAAGAATTTGATAAAGTTTTCCACCCCGAGCAAATGGTTTAATTAATTTAGCAGAAAAACCCTTTCTTGCCCCCTAAATTCTTTACAAAAGCAAGGGATATAGGGTATAATGAAAAAAAACTAACGGTGAAATTATGGCAAAACCTTTGGTGGCACTGGTTGGCAGACCCAACGTAGGCAAGTCCACTTTTTTCAATAAAGTAACGGGAAAACGGCTTTCCATCGTGCAAAACCGCCCGGGCGTTACCCGGGATCGGTTGTATGCGGATGCCGAATGGTGCGGAAAAGCGTTTACCCTGATAGACTGCGGTGGGTTAGAATTGAAATCGCAAGATGAAATGTGGCAGCACATTTTCCGCCAAAGCGAAATTGCGATTGAAACGGCAGATGTTATCCTGTTTATGACGGATGCCAAAAACGGCTTAACCGCTTCGGATTACGACGTGGCGGATATGTTGCGCCGTTCCCAAAAGCCCGTGGTTCTTTGCGTAAACAAGTGGGATAACGCCAAGCAAGAAGAACTGTATGAATTTTATGCGCTTGGTCTTGGCGACCCCGTCGGTGTTTCTGCCGAACTGGGAAAAGGCCTTGGGGACGTGCTGGACGAAGTGTGTAAGCATTTCCCTGCGGTAGAAGCGGAAGATGCGGAAGATACCTTAAAAATTGCGGTTGTGGGAAAACCCAACGCGGGCAAAAGCAGTATTACGAATAAACTTTTGGGGTATGACCGCACGATTGTTTCGGCAATCGCCGGAACTACGCGCGACGCGATTGATACGGATTTTACCTTAAAAGGTAAAAAATATACTTTAATTGATACGGCGGGGATTCGCAAAAAGCGCAGCGTGGAAGAAGATTTGGAATATTACAGCGTACTGCGTGCGTTTGCGGCAATTCGCCGTGCAGACGTATGTATTGCCGTGATAGACGCAGCGGAAGGTCTTACCGAGCAGGACGTAAAAATTTGCGGCTACGTGCACGAACAAAACAAACCCTGCGTTATCGTGATGAACAAGTGGGATCTGATTGAAAAGGATACCAACACGGTAAACGAATTTAAGAAGAAAGTTGCCACCGACCTTGCCTTTATGGATTACGTGGAAACGGTTTTCGTTTCGGCAAAAAGTGGGCAACGTGTGGAAAAAATCGTGGATTATTGCGAACGCGCTAACGAGCACGCGCATTACCGCGCGCAAACGGGTGTTCTGAACGATTTAATCTCGGATGCAATCCGTACTTCCGAACCCCCTTCCTACCAGGGAAGAAGGTTAAAAATTCATTACTGCGTACAGGCGGAAGTTGCGCCCCCCACCTTTGTATTTTTTGTAAACGACAGCGCGTTATTGCATTTTTCTTACCGTAGGTATTTGGAAAACTGTATTCGCCGCGCATTTGATTTTACGGGTACGCCCATCAAACTGATATTCCGTGAACGGGAGGAAGAAGAATCGTGAAACTGTTAGTTTTTTCGGAGTGCTGGTGGCAGTTTTTGCTGCTTGCGCTGGGTGCGTATCTGTTTGGCAATATCAACTTTGCCATCATGATATCCCGCTTAAAAAAGAAGGATATTCGTGGCCAAGGCAGCGGCAATCCCGGAACTTTGAATATGAGCCGTACGTTTGGTGCAAAAATCGGGCTTCTTACGTTGGCGCTGGATATTATGAAAGGCGCTATTCCCACCCTGGCGGCATATTTCATTTATAAAAACTACGTGTTTGCAGGCAGCAATTTTGTGGTTTCGGATTTGATGAAAGCGGTATGCGGCGCATGTGTGATTTTGGGACACGTTTTCCCCGTATTCTTTAAGTTCCACGGCGGAAAGGGCGTTGCTTCCACTATCGGCGTATATATGGTTTCCACCCCTTGGGTCAGCCTCATTCTTATTTTGGCAGCGGTAACTTTTGTGTACTTTACCGAACTTGGCTCGGTAGGTTCTTTTATCGCAATTACCCCCCCTGCGATTTTGTACGCAGTCAATCTTATCGTTTCTTACGGCACGTATAATGCGCCCCTGGTTGCGCTGATTATTGCCTACGCGTGCGTGGCGCTTTCTATGGTGCTGGTTTACGGTGCGCACCACCAAAACCTGTACCGGTTATTCCACGGGCAAGAACATCCCACCTCCATTAAGGCAATGCTGAAAAGAAAACCAAAGCAAGAAAACGAACAACAATAAAACTTCTTAAAACGCGGTTTAACCGCGTTTTTTTATGGTAAAAAATCACTTTCGCGTAAAAACGGCATATTTCGTGAAATCCCCCCATACAATACGGGTAGGTGAGAACGGGAGGTTTTCTTATGCAAGAATTTGATTTGTACGGGGATATTGCTCGCCGCACGGGCGGAGAGTTGTTTATCGGCGTGGTTGGACCCGTCAGAACGGGAAAATCCACTTTTATTTCAGGGTTTATGCAAAGTATGGTGCTGCCCAATGTGGAAGAACACGAAAAACGGGCAATGACCGAAGATTTTTTGCCCCAAAGCGGCACGGGAAAAACGGTTACGACAACAGAGCCGAAATTTGTTCCGCAGGAAGGGGTAACGGTTCGGTTTGGGGAAGGCGGAAGGGCAAAAGTCCGTATGATAGACTGCGTGGGCTATTTGGTAGAAGGTGCGCTGGGCAGTGAGGAAGAAGGTTCCCCCCGTATGGTCAAAACTCCCTGGCAGGAGGAAGAAATGCCCTTTGCCACCGCAGCCGAAGTGGGAACGAAAAAGGTTATTTTAGAACATTCCACCGTGGCGGTTTTGGTAACTACGGATGGCAGTTTCAGCGACATTCCGCGCGCCGCCTACCTTCCTGCGGAAGAACAGGTGGTTCGCGAATTAAAGGCGGCAGGCAAACCCTTTGTTATCCTGTTAAACAGTCGGTTCCCCGAAGGGGAAAACGCACAGTCCTTACGTGCGGAACTGGAACAAAAATACGGCGTTCCCGTAATTCTTCTTTCTATTAAGGATGCGGTAGAAAAGGATTTTTCGGAAATTTTACAGCGGTTGTTGTATGAGTTTCCTTTAACCAAGGTAGATTTTCATTTGCCGGCGTGGCTGCAAGCCCTTCCTGCTGAACATCCCGTAATTGACGGGTTAATCCGTTCGGTAAAAGGGGCTGCGGAACGGGTGGAAAAAATGAAGGATTACACCGTGTTTGAAAGCGTGGGGGGGGAGGATTGTTCGTTGCAAGCCCCCTGCGTTTGCTGCGTTTCGCCTGCCACGGGGGATGCCTGCTTTACAGTTTGCGCTAAGGAAGGCTTTTTCTATCGCGTATTAAGCGAGGCATGCGGTCAGGAAATGAAAGATGAGTTTGACCTGCTAACCTATTGCAGCGAACTTTGCGTGGCAAAAAGGGAATATGAAAAACTGAAAGCCGCTTTAACCGAGGTAGAAGCGGAAGGCTATGGCGTGGTGGTTCCCGGTGTGGAAGAATTAAAACTGGAACCCCCGGCGCTTGTAAAGCGCGGCAACGGGTTTGGTGTAAAACTAAAAGCCTCTGCACCCAGTTTGCATATTATGAAGGTAAACGTATCCACCGAAATTAGCCCCATTGTGGGCAGTGAGGAGCAGTCCCGTGAAATGGCAGAGTATTTATCCGAACGCTTAAAGGAAGACCCTGCAAAAGTGTGGGAAACCAACTTATTCGGAAAAACCCTGCATGCTATGGTTAGCGAAGGTTTGGGCAGTAAAATAACCGCCATGCCCTTTGATACTCGCAAGAAAATGCAAAAAACGGTATCGCGCATTGTAAACGAAGGCAAGGGCGGGGTGCTTTGTATTTTGTTATAAATCTTGGTATTGTTTTTTTGGGAACGTAGTAATTAAAACCCAAAACCTCCCCCGACGGGGGAGGTAATTTTTTGTCATTTTTCGCCTACCTGCTTTGATGTATAAACCAAAGTATCTAAAACAACCTCCTTTCAGCAGAAACAGTTTTTTTATTCAATTAGTTGCAATATTATAAATATTGTGTTACAATATTTTTGCGACCAAACTTAATATCTTATAAGAGAAAGTATACTTCCTTGGTAGAAGTGTACCTTTTCGCATTACATAATATCTTCGCTTATAAGGTGTTTGTATTAAGTTTGTGTCGCAACAAGCGGAACGTGCATTTTTACGGTGTGCCGTTGTGTTTGCTTCGGCACATTTTTTATTGCCACGCTTTCTGACCTGCTAAAATTTTAGCCCCAACACACCCCGTCCGTTAAGCGGAAAAGGAGAAACCTATGAAAAAACTTGCAAAATGGCTTGTGTTAGCAGTTGCATTAACCGCGCTGTGCTTTACGGCAACTGCGTGCATGGGCGGCGCTGACCCCCAGCCCACCCCCACGCCCGGCGTTAGCACTTCGGCAAGCGCTACGCCTACACCCGGGGCTACTGCAAAACCTGGCACAACACCCAGTATAAGTGCAACCCCCACGCCCAGTGTGCAACCGGTAATGCGCAAAATTACCTTTGTGCAATCGGGCTTTGCGGACGTAGTGGTGGAGGTGCCAAACGGAGGCAGTTTAACCACCCTGCCCACCCCCAAGCCTGTAAACGGCTATACCGTAACGTGGAATCGCACGTCCTTTACCAACGTAACGCAGGATATCACGGTGTATGCGGAAACCGAACTAAAAACGTACACGGTAAATTACGTGTTAAACGGTGCGGAAAACCACGCGGATAATCCCAAGCAGTTTACCATACAAAGCCCGGCATTGCCCTTAACGGCGTTACAAAACACGCACGGTAAAACCTTTGGCGGTTGGTATACCACCCCCACCTTTACCGAAGAAAGCCGTGTTTCCGAAATTGCCGCAGGCAGTTATGGGGATATTACCCTGTATGCAAAATGGCTATCCTACCGCATAGAAAACGCGGATGGGTTCACGGTGGATTACACCAAGCAACCTACCGAAGTTACCCTTACGGTGCCTTTCACAACCGAAAATATTGACCTAAACAGCCGTTTCGTTGTAAGCAAGGGCTGCAATTGGCGTTTGTATTCGGATTTTACCGGATTGCAAGAATACCCCCTAAAAGCAATGACTCTTTCCGTGGGGGATAATATTGCGTATATTATCGTATTCCACCCGGATGGGGAACACTTTACCCGTTACAAATTAAACGTGTACCGTTTGGCAATGTTAGATTACGCCTTTGCGTACAGTTTGGAAAATGTGGTAATGAATACCGCGCAGGAACAATCCCAAATTTCCGCGCCCAAAACGAATCCCGAAAAAATTGGTCATACCTTTGACGGCTGGTTTGATGGCGCCCAAATTGCCACTTTCCCCTACACCTTAACTAAGGAAGTAGCCTTTACCCCCGTTTTCACCCCCATCAGCTACCCCATTACCTACAACCTAAACGGCGGTACGATAGAAAACGAAAAAACAACCTACACGGTGTTTGACGAGTTTTATTTCCGCATCCCCACGCGCGATTATTATGATTTTGAAGGCTGGTATCTAAACAAAAACTTTATGGGTTCTACCCAAACGGGCGTGGATATTGGTAGCATAGGGGATATCACCCTTTATGCAAAATGGACCCCCGTGGATTACGCCATTACCTACCATTTGAACGGTGGGGATGATTTAGACCAAAACCCCAAAAAGTATAACGTAGAAAGTTCCGCAATCACCCTAAAATCCCCCACCAGGGCAGGGTATACTTTTAAGGGTTGGTATAAGGAAAGCACCTTTACCACCCCCATAACCACCATTGCCAAGGGCAGCCACGGCAAGTTGGATTTATACGCCAAATGGCAAGCCAACACCAACACCTTAAAGTTTGACGGCAACGGCGCAACTGCGGGTAGTATGCAAAATATGCAAATAAACACCGGCGCCACCGCCACCCTTACCGCTAACGGGTTCGCTCGCCCCGGCTATACCTTTATGGGCTGGTCTACCACCCCTACGGGTGTAGAAGAATATGCAAACCGCGCCACCTACACCATGGGCACGGATAGCGAATATACCCTGTACGCCGTATGGCAAGCCAACACCAACACCTTAAAGTTTGACGGCAACGGCGCAACTTCGGGTAGCATGGCAAACATGCAAATAAAAACGGGTGCTACCGCCACCCTTACCGCTAATGCGTTTAGCCGTACGGGTTATACCTTTATGGGCTGGGCAAATAGCGCGTCGGGCAATGTAAAGTATGCAGATGGTGCTACGTATACTATGGGGGTTTCTGCTACCTATACCTTATATGCGGTATGGCAAGCCAACACCAACACCTTAAAATTTGATGGCAATGGCGCCACTTCGGGCAGCATGGCAAACATGCAAATAAACACCGGCGCCACCGCCACCCTTACCGCTAACGGGTTCGCCCGCCCCGGCTATACCTTTATGGGCTGGGCAACAACCGCCAGCGGTGGCGTGGAATACGCAAACGCCGCCACCTACACCATGGGTACGGATAGCGAATATACCTTATATGCGGTATGGCAAATTAACACCAACACCTTAAAATTTAACGGTAACGGAGCAACTTCGGGTAGCATGGCAAACATGCAAATAAAAACGGGTGCCACCGCCACCCTTACCGCCAACGCGTTCAGCCGCACCGGCTACACCTTTATGGGTTGGGCAACCACCCCTACGGGTGTAGAAGAATATGCAAACCGTGCCACCTACACCATGGGCACGGATAGCGAATATACCCTGTACGCCGTATGGCAAGGCAATCTAAACACCTTAAAATTCAACGGTAACGGCGCCACTTCGGGAGAAATGCAGAATATGCAAATCCGTGCTGGTAGAAGTGCCACCCTTACCGCCAACGGATTCAGCCGCCCCGGTTATACCTTTATGGGCTGGGCAACCAGTGCAAGCGGCAGCGTTGTGTATGCAAACCGCGCCACCTATACCATGGGTACGAATAGCGAATATACCCTGTACGCCGTATGGCAAGGCAATCTAAACACGTTAAAGTTTAACGGAAACGGAGCAACTTCGGGTAGTATGGCAAACATGCAAATAAAAACGGGTGCCACCGCCACCCTTACC
>JAZRTI010000048.1:0-6587 GCA_045651955.1 Christensenellaceae bacterium
GCAAAAAAAATTTTTCCGGAAAAAATAAAACCCCGCCCCGACCGCCCCGTGCCGTTGGGGTCGGTTTTATAAGTTATTGCAGTTTACTTCTTACGTAAGCAATTTGCTTTTCCACTTGGGTAGCAGCAGGGCCGCCCACGCTTTCGCGCTTATTTACGCAGGTAATCATATCAATTGCGGTAAATAAATCTTCTTCAAAAGTGGGTTCGTACGCCTTATATTCCGCCAAGGTTAAATCTTCCAAGGTTTTGCCTTGTTTGATGCAATCCCCAACGATGCTCCCCGTAATTTTGTACGCGGTGCGGAATGGGATTCCCTTTTTGGTTAAATAGTCCGCCAAATCGGTGGCGTTGATAAAACCTTTTTTTGCCGCCGCCGCCATATTTTCGGTTTTCGCGCGCATGGTTGCAACCATAGGAATACATACGTCTAAGCACGCGTTTAAGGTGTCTACCGCGTCAAAAACACATTCCTTATCTTCTTGCATATCCTTGTTGTATGCAAGGGGTAAGCCTTTCAAAACGGTTAAAATTGCCATCAAATCCCCGTAAACGCGTCCCGTTTTACCGCGGATGAGTTCCGCCATATCCGAATTCTTCTTTTGGGGCATGATGGAAGAGCCCGTAGTGTACGCGTCGGATAATTCCACAAAGGAAAATTCCCAACTCGTCCAAAGGATTAGTTCTTCCGCAAAACGGGAAAGGTGCGCCATGGTAAGCGAACAGCAAGAAACCGTTTCCACCACGAAATCGCGGTCCGAAACGCCGTCCATACTGTTTTGGGTGATTCCGTCAAAACCAAGCGCGTTTGCTTCTAATTCCCGATTGGTGGGGTAGGTAGTACCCGCCAAAGCGCAGCTGCCGATGGGGGAAACGTTCATCCGTTTGTAGCAATCGGTAAAGCGGTCAATATCCCTAAGCAGCATCATGCAGTAAGCAAGCAGTTGGTGGCCAAAGGTTACGGGTTGGGCGCGTTGCAGGTGGGTATAGCCGGGCATAATGACGGTTTTATATTCTTCCGCCTTATTCACTATGGCTTCGGTAAGCGCTTTAATTTTCGTTACGATTTGGTTTACCTGATTTTTTAGGTACATCCGTAAATCCAAAGCCACTTGGTCGTTACGGCTTCTTGCAGTGTGCAATTTTTTGCCTACGTCGCCCAGCCGTTCGGTTAATACCTTTTCTACGAACATATGGATATCTTCACAAGAAAAATCAAAGGGGAGCGCGCCCGAATTTAAGTCGGCTAAAATTCCTTCCAGCCCTTGAATTAGGGTGTCTGCTTCTTCCTTTAAGATAATGCCTTGCGCCCCAAGCATCATGGCGTGCGCCATACTGCCCTTAATATCTTCTTGGTACATCCGATGGTCAAAGTGGATGGAACTGTTAAAATCGTCTGCCACCTTATCCGTAACGCCGCTGGTGCGTCCTGCCCAAAGTTTACTCATACTCTTATCTCCAAAATAGCCGAAACGCGCCTTTTCGGGCGCGTCAGCGTGAAATTATTTGTTGTTTTTTGCGTTTACGATTGCTTGCACCTTGATGGGAAGCCCGTACAAGTTGATAAAGCCCTTGGAATCCGTTTGGTCGTAATCGCTTTCCCCAAAGGTTGCGATTTCTTCACTGTACAGCGAATAATCACTCCAAACGCCTGCGTTAATCATGTTACCCTTGTAAAGTTTTAAGCGAACTTTACCCGTAACGTTTTCTTGCGTTTTATCAACGAACGCCGCAAGTGCTTCGCGTAAGGGGGTGAACCATTGACCGTTATAAACCAATTCACCATAGGTGATAGCCAGTTTTTGCTTTTCGTGCATGGTCATTTTGTCAAGGCACAAGGTTTCAAGTACAGAGTGCGCTTTGTATAAGATTGCACCGCCGGGGGTTTCGTATACGCCGCGGCATTTCATGCCAACCAAACGGTTTTCTACGATATCCAAAAGACCGATACCGTTTTTGCCGCCCAGTTCGTTTAATTTTAAGATGATGTTTTTCGCGCTCATCTTTTCGCCGTCAAGCGCAACGGGAACACCCTTAACAAATTCCAGTTCTACGTAAGTGGGGGTATCGGGTGCCATAATGGGGGATACGCCCATTTCTAAAAAGCCGGGCTTTTCGTACTGGGGTTCGTTGCCCGTATCTTCTAAATCCAAACCTTCGTGGGATAAGTGCCATAAGTTTTTATCCTTGGAATAGTTGGTTTCGCGGTTAATTTTCAAAGGAACGTTGTGCGCTTCCGCGTAATCAATTTCTTCTTCTCTGGACTTAATGTTCCATTCACGCCAAGGCGCAATGATGGGCATGTTGGGGGCAAAGTGCTTTAAGGTTAATTCAAAACGAACTTGGTCGTTTCCTTTCCCCGTGCAACCGTGTGCGATTGCATCTGCATTTTCTTTCAGGGCGATTTCCGCCAAGCCCTTTGCAATGCAGGGGCGTGCGTGGCTGGTACCCAGCAGGTATTCTTCATAAATCGCACCTGCCTTCATGCAGGGGATAATGTATTCGTCCACGTATTCTTCGCTTAAATCTAAAACGTACAACTTGCTTGCGCCCGTTTTCAAAGCCTTTTCTTCCAAACCTTCCAGTTCGTCTGCTTGTCCTACGTTGCCCGCAACCGCAATTACTTCACAGTTGTTGTAATTTTCTTTCAGCCAGGGGATGATGATGGAAGTATCCAAACCGCCCGAATAAGCCAAAACTACCTTTTTAATATCTTCTTTTTTCATAAAAAGCCTCCGCTTCTTTGTTTTTCCGTATGTATTGTAGCACTCCGTGCTCTCTTTGTCAAACGTTTTCAGGGGTAAATTATAATTTTTTTTGATATTTATGCAATCAAATTAGATAAACTTGCATAAAATGGTGTATAAAATGAATAAATTTGCATAATGCTGAAAATTTATGCGCTTTTATAAAAGGTCAACCGCGTTTTGTGGGGCGGTTTTTACGTCCGAAAAATCTTCTCCGCTATGTTTGCAGTCGTATTGCAGGCAAAAACGGTGTAAGGCTTCGCCGGTTTTTTGATAGAACTGGTCTTGCGCGGTAAACAGGGCGGTTAAAAACCCTTTCTCCTTTGCGTTTTCCTTTGCCAACAGGGCAAAATGGGATAAACAAAAACCCCCTGTTTTCACGGCGGAGCCGATTACCCCTTCGGGGGATTCCCGAAAAGCGATTGCCGTTTCCCGTGCATAGCGCGCCATGGTTTTATCCGCCAGTTCGCAAGCGATACAAGTTTTGGGTGCGGCAAGCAGCTGTGCAATTGCTTTTTTGGGGTTTTTTGCTTTGGTTACGCTTTCGCGCAGAACGGTAAAGCGCGTTTCCAGTTGCAGGGCAAGCCCCAACTTGCCGCTTTTGGCGTGCATTAACTGTGCGTGGCGGTTGCAAAATCCTTTTTTGCCCACTTCTGCACGCACTTCGTCCACCATCACGGCTTCCCCTAAAAAGCGGTTCGTGATGTCGTCGTCTACGGCACGGGCAAGTTCGCAAAAGGCACAGCCCTTGGCGCGAGAAAAACATTCGTGCATCAAAACGGTGTTGATATGTTCTTGCATAGCGATTGCTCCTTTTGCATACCGTAAGGTATGGAAAATTCGTATTATATCTATTATACCTTAAATTCGCGAAAAATCAAGGGGATAGTGCTTTCTTTTTTGGTTTTTTGTTTATTTGCTTGCGCGGTGCTGATGCCTTTTTTTCTGCAATCCGAACAAGGTATGCTTTTGCCGCAGCGGGAATATTATTTGCTGTGTTTTTACGAAGGCAGGGATGCTACCGCAGCAAAGCAGGCGGCAGACGCCTTATCCTTGCGCGGCGGTGCGGGTTGGATGTGTGAGCAAGGGGGCGGATACGCGGTGTACGCGTGCGCCTATGCTACTAGCACGGATGCGGAAACGGTTAGAAAGGGGATTCGGGATTCGGGGGGATATTGCACGGTACAACCCTTGCGGTTACAAGGGGTAAAAGTCAGGAAAAAAGAAGAAGAAAACCAAGCAATTTTGCTTGCCGAACAGTGTTTTTCTATATGCTATGCGGGTTTTACCAAAGGGTATAAGGATGCAGAAAGCGGCAAAGAACGTGCGCTTATCTGCGCGGAACTTTCGGCTGTTAGGGAAAAGATTTCCGCCCTAAAAAAAGGGGTGGAGCAAACCCCAAAAACCGTGCGCGAAAACACTGTTTTTCGGGCGGTAAACGCGTTTGTTTCGGATTGTCAAAGTGCTTGCGAACTTTTGCTTTCGGAAAGCACGCGCGCTGCACTTTCGCTTGCGGCTAAGCGTGCACAACTTTCGCTATTATTCGGCTATCGCGCTGCGTTGCCCGTTTTTTCGCATAAATAAAGGAAAAGTTTTTTAAGAAAGGGGGGAATTTCGCAAAAAAACATTGAAACTTTTTTTGATTTATGGTATACTGATAAAAGAATTTCTTGTGGAGCGCAATATGCAAACGTATACGGTAGATTTATATGAATATTTTGGACTTTCGCGCGGAAACGCCAAAGGCGGATTGCTTAATTGTTTCGTCCGCGGCAAAGGGCACGGCGTAATTTCCCGCCCCGCTATGTTGGTTTTACCCGGCGGCGGATATCGCAGTTGCAGCGATAGGGAGGCAGAACCCATTGCCTTGCGTTTTATGGAACAAGGTTTTCACGCTTTCGGGTTGACCTATTCGGTTGCGCCCGAATCCACCTATCCCACTCCCTTTTTAGAAGCATCTTTGGCGGTTGCCTATATTCGCCGCAATGCAGAAAGTTTGGGGGTAAATCAAGGGCAAATTGCCGCTGTGGGCTTTTCCGCAGGCGGGCATTTGTTGGGTTTGATTTCTAACGTGTATGAACACTCTCCCGCAAAAGAACTGTTGGGGGAAAGTGGCTTGTATTTCCGCCCGGATGCGGCAATTTATTCGTACCCCGTAATCACTTCTAATCCCGAATACGCACATATGGGTTCGGTTGAATCCTTGATGGGTAATGATGCAAAAATGCAAAAGTTTTTTGCATTGGAAACGCACGTAAATAAAGATTCCGCCCCTGCTTTTATTTGGCATACCGCAACAGACGGAGCCGTTCCCGTGGAAAATTCCTTAATTTTTGCAAGCGCGCTGAAAAAAGCAGGTGTGTCTTTTGCTTTGCACGTGTTTGCAAACGGCCCCCACGGGCTTTCACTGTGTAACGAAGAAACGGTTTGCGGTGTTGCCGATTATATCAATCCTTCGGTAAGTAAGTGGGTTTTCTTGGTGGAAGACTGGCTTAAAGAACGTGGGTTTGCAAGAAAAACGGTGTAAGGGAAAAAGATATGAAATGCTTGTTTATTTATAACCCTTTCAGCGGGAAAGGGAAAATGATAAAACACGCGGAAAGCGTTAGGAAAATTTTAAGTGCTCGCTTTGATACGGTGGACGTGCGCCCTTCCGAAAAGATAGGGGATTTAAGTGCGTTTTCCCGTGAGGCGTGCGGAAAATATGACGCGCTGGTTTTTGCCGGGGGGGACGGAACTTTTAACGATGTATTGCAAGGTCTTGCCGGACAACCCGTAAAGCCCTTACTTGGCTATATTCCCACCGGAACTTGCAACGATATTGCGCGCACGTACGGCATTTCCTTTCGGATTAAGCGTGCAGCAAAGCAAATTGTAGGCGGTGTACCTAAGGAGATTGACTGTTTTAAGGTAAACGACCATTATGCGGAATACGTGGTTTGCGCAGGTGCGTTTACTACTACCACCTATGAAACCGATCAGCAGAAAAAACGGAAGTTTGGCAGAATTGCTTATTTTTACGACGGAATCCGCAAAAACCTAAAACCCCCTGTGTTTAAGGTGTCCGTAAAAACGGAAAATGGGGAATTTAAGGCGGAAACGAATTTTATCACCTTTATCAACAGCCGTTCGGTTGCGGGTTTTCCCATCAATCGCCACGTTGTGCTGGACGATGGGCTGGTGGACATGCTTTGTGTAAAATTGCGCCATACCCCTAAGCATAATGGGAAAATTCGTGCTTTTTTCAAAGTGCTTAAAATTTTCCTTTTCGGTTTAGGAAAAACGTTGATGCGGGATAGTGATATTATTAAATTGCGCGGAAACCACTTTGAAGTTACGGCAAGCGAGGATGTCTGCTGGAATTATGATGGTGAAAGGGGAGATTGCGGAACCATTACCTTGGACGTACTGCAACGGAACGTTTCCCTGCTTTTACCTGCAAAAAGTGCCCGTAAAATGGAAAAGAAAAAAAGTTTTTCAAAATAACGCAGCAAAAAAGTTGACAAATGTAAAAAAATCCCGTAATATATACGGGCATGCTACTATGGCTCAGTTGGTAGAGCAGCTGATTCGTAATCAGCAGGTCGCCGGTTCGAGTCCGGCTAGTAGCTCCATAAAAATAAGGACGGCATTTCGCCGTCCTTATTTTTATGTACTCCTAACACGTACTCAAACCGCTTGGCGTAGCCAAGGGTTCGGAAAATCTTTGATTTTCTTTGCCGAGGCTCCACGTAGTGGAAACGGCAAGCCCCGGCTAGATATTCTATTCCTAATATAGGACGGCACTCCGCCGTCCTTATTTTTATGTGCTCCTAACACGCACTCTCACCGCTTGGCAAAG
>JAZRTI010000049.1:0-6560 GCA_045651955.1 Christensenellaceae bacterium
ACCGAAGACTTCGTATTGCATCAACTGTGCGATTGGCAGTTTTTGGAAGGGGAGGACGGCAAAATCTTAAAACAGGTTGCCGGCAAACCCGTATATACCGCAACGCTGGTAAAATACGCGGACCTTCTTTGCTTAAAACCCGTTGGGCAAGCAATGCTTACGGGGATTACCGAAGCGTAATTGCCGTAAATGATGCTGCGGGGGCGGGGTTCCGCCCCCGTAAGTTTAGGGAGGAAAGAAGATGAAAAATAAAGAAATTTTAATTTCCGCCGCCCTTCTTGCGGGGAAGGAAGATGCCGCCGCGTATTTAAGCGGCAGGGTACCGCTGGACGTGGAAACCGCCAAGGCAGATGCGGAATTTTTACAATTTGCACTCCGTTTGGCATTGATGGAAATCAGCGAACGGAAACGTGCGCCCGAATACGAGGAAAGGGTGCAAAGCAACGGTTTTGTTTCTTATGCAAGTTTAACGAAAAGCCCTGTGAAAATTTTAACCGTCAACGGCAAAAAGGCGGAAAATTCCCCTTATCCGGACGGATTTCCTGCGCCTGTGGGGGAAATTACCCTGCGCTACCGCTATTTTCCTACGGTAGAAACAGAAGGGGAGGTGGACCTTCCCGCAGGGATTAATCCCAGCGCCGCAGTGTTTTTTGTGGCGGCGGAAGTATCTGCCCGTGATCGCATGCAGGACCGCGCTGCGTATTTATCCGAAAAATACGAACGTGCACTGTTTTCCGTTGGTGGCAATCAACGGGGCGTTACCCTGCCCGAGCGGAGGTGGCAAGCGTGAAAGCGGAAAAGTATTTGTGTATTCGCGATTTCGGTGTAGGCTACGGGGGCAAAATTTCGGGATACGAACGTGCATTGACGGACGTGTGTGAAAACTTTCGTATGCAGGGGGGAACCCTTTGTGATTTGTATGGGGTTTACCGAAAGGTGATGTTGCCCGAAAAACCGGACGTTGTTTACCCCCTGCCAAACGGCATGTTTGGGGAGGGCGCCTGGCTGTATAAACGCGATTTGGATCTTTACCTGTTTCGGGAGGAAGACCTTTCCATTACCCCCTTGCACGTTTCCCCCTACGAAATAAGATGTGCCGTAGGGGAACGGCAGGGGAAACCTGCGTTGGCGTTGCCCTATCCAGGGGGATTGTGTATTCTTTGTGAAGGGGAGAACGCCGTCGAACCGCAAATCACTAACATTTTTACACAACAACTGGTGGACGTGGCTTTTTGGCAAGGTCGGTGGGTAATGCTGAATAATGCGGGCATGGTTGTTATGACCAAACCGTATGCGGAAAGTACGGAAGAATTGACCGAGATGATTCCCCCTACCCTGGGGCAGGTTCGTCGCATTGTGGTTAGTGAGGACCGTTTGATATTATTTACTTCGCGTGCGCTGTACGTGCTTACAGGTTCCCGCCCCGAAGACTTTGTGCTAACTGCCGTGCCCGTGCCTGAAACGGTACTTTGGAACAGTGCTGCAACGGATGGGAAAACGTTATATTTCTTAACCGAAAAAAGTGTGTTTTCTTATCGCGGGGGCACGCTGACGCGCATGGCGAAAATGCCTTACAGTGTGGCAACGGAAGAACATTCCTGCGCCTTGGTAAAGGACGGAACCTACTATTTCGCCTGCGGAACCGCGCGCGGCAACAGGGAGGGGTTGTACGACCCCGAAGAACATGCAGTGTTTTTGGGTGCCGGCAGGGGGATTACCTCTTTTGCCGAAATACATAAGGCGGAAGGATGCGTACTTGCGGTTTCCTATGGCAGACCGGGTATCGGTGCTTTGTGCGAAGAGTGCAGTGTGGACGGTGCGCCCTTGCCTAAAATTTGGCGTTCCAGGCCTACGGATTTCGGCAGGCTGAACGCATATAAAATTTTAACCAGCGTTTCCGTATGGGCGCAAGGAAAGGGCAGGCTGCGTATTCAAAGTGAACGGGGTGCTTCTACCTTGCCCTTGACGGACGGAGATAATGCTAAGCGGTTGACCCTTACGGGGGCACGCTTTATTATGGAAATTTCTTCCGCACATCCGAATACACGTTTTGTAAAACCGGTAATTACCTTTACCGAAGGAGGAAATCAATGAGTGAAAGTTTAATTATCACGACCAGGGAAGAATTGATTGCACGATTTGAAGAAATTGAAAGCACGTACAGTGCGTTCTATTCGGCGGTGTTCCCCGAATTGCGGTTGGAACGTCAAAATTTCCTGCCCAAAACCCAAGAAGAACTTGCGGCATTCGCCGCACAACAAGTGGCGGATAAACGGTTGGAAAAGGAGCGGCTGATTGCCAAAAAGGCGGGGGTAACCGCGGCGTATTTAGAAAAGGAACGTGCGCTTTACGAAACGCAGGAAACGTTGGTTTTGGCTGCGGAAGAAAAAGCAGAGGCAGCCCTTTTGAATTTAACGGCAGAAGCGCAAGAGCGCGGTATGCAAAAAAGCGCGTGGTACTTAAAGAACCATACGGAAATCAGCACTCAAAAGGATAAAGCAATTCTTTCTTATATTGAAGAATATAACGAAAAAATTACTGCCTTAAACCAGGAAAAACGCAGGGAAGAAAACGTGTACGACGCCGAAATTGCCGTGGCAGAGGCAGCGTACGAATGTGCGCTGAACGAAAAGCAACTGTTTTTGGAAAAACAGCAGGAAGAACAGCAGCGTGCGGTTGTGGAATTTAACAACGAACAGGCGCACAAAGAAGTGCAGTATAATTTGTTGGCGCAGCAGTTCGTGTTTGAACGCGCCAATGAAGAAACGGTTACGCGTACTTCCATGATGTACGAAAAACTGCAAGCGTGCTATGCGTATTTGGGAAATTTCACCCCATTAGAAGCGTTTGGGTACGTAAGAACGGACCATATTTACGAAAAGTATTTGGGCATTTACGGCTACGAAACGCTGTATGACAGATACAAGAATATGGCAGGGCAGTAAAGCGCACAGAAAGCGGTGGGGAAACTGTAAAAAAAGACTTGCTTTTTTCTAAAAAAAATGTTATACTGAAAAAAAGGAAAAAAGATTTTTATTTTTCCGGGGGGAACTGTATGCATTGCGGAAAAGCGACGAAGATTACTTCTTCCACTTTTTATAACCTTTGGAAACTTACGGTATACCGTTTGTTGGTGTTTGCCGCTGCCATTGGTGTAGGTGCGGTAATTATCCTGCCTGCCGTCCGTTACATCTCAAACAGTAGCGAACTGGCGGCTTTAATCACTACGGGTAAAAACTTGATAAAAAGTATTATCCAAGGGGAGGATTTAAGCGCGTACGGCGCCGCCATTAAAACGGGGGTTAAGGATCTTGGATTTTTGATACTTTCCAAAAAGGGCAATTTGGTAATGGTTGCGCTGGGCGTTATCGTGGCACTGTTCTTTGGGGAATTTTTGAAGGGGCTTAGCAGTTTTGTTTACGGCAATGCGGTAAACGACTATATGTCCACCATGTCTAACCAAGGGTTCTTCCGCTGCTTTTTCCGTCAACTGAAAACCGCGGTTTTATATCAGTTGTTGCAAACCATGCTAAAAACCCTGTATGCAACGCTGACCACGGTGTTAATGCTTTGGCTGTTCGTTACTTTGGTGCCTTACCTGCAACTGCATACGTTTGCATTGATTTATTCGCTAACCATATTGCTGTTTGCGCTGTATTATACCGTAACCAACGGATTTATGCCTGCGATTGTGGTGGAAAATAAGGGTGTGGGCGCGGCGCTCCGCTCCTCCTTTGCACAGTTGCGCGGTAAAAAACGCTTTGCTTCTCTGTTTGGTACTTATATCGTATCCTTGGTGGTTTGTGAAGCATTGTTCGTTGTGTTCGGTTTCGTAACTTTTGGCGTAGGATTCCTTCTTCTTCCCACCGTAATTTCCATGTATTTTACTTCCCTTTCCTTCGTATTCTATTATCAGTTTACGGATAGAAAATTCTATTTGGATTACGACCATATCGTAGTGCCCAAGGCTTTGCGGAAGGAAGAGGCGTTGCTAAACGAAATGGACGTATAACGGCGGCGCATAACCTGCGCAATACGTTGTTAAACATGCGGTTTTCCTTGGTTACATACGGAAAGTATGCGCCCTGCGGAAAATCCTCGTTTGCCTTGTCTTGCTGGGTTCTCCGCCACCTTTTCGGCGGCGTATTTGCTACGTAATACTGCGTTTCTGCTACTCCGTTAAACTTTGGCAACCAACAAGGTTCGCCAAACCTTAACGGCTACGCGAGCCTTGTCTTGCTTGCAACTCCGCCACCTTTTCGGCGGTCTATAAACGGCGCGCTACTGCGTTTGCTGTTTCAAAATACAATCTCGGCAACCAACAAGGTTCGCCTCACCTGTATTTTTCACGAGCCTTGTATCGCTTGTTTCTAATCCGCCTATTTTAAGCAAGCCTTGTCTTGCCGGCAACTAAAATAAAAAACACACCGCCCCGTGGTTTTCCACGGGGCGGTGTTCTTTTTATTCTTTTGAATTAAGGGAATAAAAAACGGGCTACGCGTTCAGCGTAACCCGTTTGTGTTTGTATGTTGTTAAGCGATTACGCGGGTACGGATTACGCCGTCCACAGCGTTTAATTCTTCCATTGCTTTTGCAGAGGGGGTTGCGTTCAAATCCAAGATGCTGTACGCAAAATCACCCTTGCTCTTATCCACAAAGTTTTCAATGTTCAAACCTTCTTTGGAAAGGGCAGCGGTAATTGCGGCAATCATATTGGGTTGGTTTTTATGGCAAACCGTTACGCGGCATGCGGAAGAACGGGGCATAGCGCAGTTGGGATAGTTTACGCTTTTATTGATGTTACCGTTATCAATAAAGTCTACCAGTTCCTGTGCTGCCATAACCGCGCAGTTATCTTCTGCTTCGGGGGTGGAAGCGCCAAGGTGGGGCATGCAGATTACGTTGGGTGCGCCAACAAGGCAAGCATCTGCAAAGTCCGTAACGTAGCGGGAAAGTTTACCGTTTGCGGTTGCTTCTTTTGCGGCAGCGCTATCTACCAGTTCCCCACGGGAAAGGTTGATAAGGGCAGCGCCCGTTTTCATCTTAGCGATGGTTTCGGTGTTGAACATACCCTTGTTTTCGCCCGTGTAGGGGATGTGCAGGGTTACGTAGTCGCATACGGATAACAGATGAACCAAGTCCGTTTCGTGCTTAATTGCACGGGAAAGGTTCCAAGCGGCGTCTACCGAAATGTAGGGGTCGTAGCCGTAAACTTCCATGCCAAGTGCGTGCGCGGAGTTTGCAACCATTGCGCCGATAGCACCCAAACCGATAACGCCCAGTTTTTTGCCCAAAATTTCGGGACCTACGAATTTGCTTTTACCCTTTTCTACGGTTTTGGAAAGGGTGGGATCGTCTTTTACAGATTTTACCCAGTCAATCCCATCCACAATTTTTCTAGAAGCAAGGAGCAGGGAGCAAAGCACTAATTCCTTAACTGCGTTTGCGTTTGCGCCGGGGGTATTGAAAACTACGATACCCTTTTCTGCGCAATCTGCAACGGGGATGTTGTTTACGCCTGCGCCTGCACGTGCAATGGCAAGTACGCTTGCGGGGATTGCGTATTCGTGCATGTTAAAACTGCGCAGCATAATGCCCGTGGGGTTTTCGCTTTCCTTAACCAAAGCGTAGTCGGCAGGGAATGCGCTGTTTGCAACGGGGCTGATTTCGTTTAATTTCAAAATTTCTTTCATAATCTTACGCATTTTCCTTTGCAAATTTTTTCATAAAGTCAATCAGTGCAACGATGCCTTCTTCGGGCATTGCGTTATAAATGGAAGCTCTCATACCGCCAACAAGTCTGTGTCCCTTTAAGGAAACCAAACCGTTTGCAGCTGCTTCTTTCACAAACTTTTCATCCAATTCTTTGGAAGGGGTAACGAAGGGAACGTTCATCATAGAACGGTCTTCCTTTCTTACGGGGTTGGTGTAGAACCCGCTGTTATCAATGTAGTCGTACAGCATGTTTGCCTTTCTTTCGTTAATTTCTTTCATTGCAGTAAGGCCGCCGATTTTCTTTAAGTAACGGAAGGTCAGCATAGCCATGTAAATGCAGAAGCAGGGAGGCGTATTGTACAAGCTGTGTTCGGGTGCTTGGGTGGAATATTTCAGCATGGTGGGGCAGATAGCCATCGTTTGGTTGGTTAATTCCTTCTTTACGATAACGATGGTAACGCCTGCGGGTGCAACGTTCTTTTGTGCGCCTGCATAAATCAAACCGAACTTAGATACGTCCACGGGTTCGGAAAGGATGTTACTGCTCATATCCGCAACCAGGGGAGCGTCCGTTTTGGGGAACTTGGTGTAGCGGGTACCGAAAATGGTGTTGTTGGTGGTGATGTGCACGTAGTCAATGCCGTCGCGGAACTTAATTTCGTCCACGTTGGGGATGTACGTGTAGTTATCTTCCTTAGAAGAAGCAGCACAAGCGATATCGCCGTACTTTTGTGCTTCCTTGTACGCTTTGTTTGCAAAGTTACCCGTTACAATGTAATCTGCTTTACCGTTTTTCAGTAAGTTCAGGGGTACTGCTTCAAACTGGGTGGAAGCACCGCCTTGAA
>JAZRTI010000050.1:0-1557 GCA_045651955.1 Christensenellaceae bacterium
TTCACTTCGCCTACGTCGTTTACGATAACCGCAACTTTTAAGCCTTCCTTATTGTGTAAAACGTGATTTAAAAGGGTGGTTTTCCCCGCGCCCAAATACCCCGTAAGTAGGGTAACGGGCATTTCTCTAACAGCCATACTCTTCTCCTTACTCTTCTCCTTTTATTGTTCTGTGGAAAAATAGGTAAATTCTTCGTCCGCATCCACTTTTTTCATGCGGGAAGCAAGCATTTTTAGCGAGCCGACGTTTTGGGTGAAACAGTACGCGGTAACGGCGTTTACCCCCAGCGTATATAGGGCGTAATCCACCAGCGCGGCGCATACTTTTTTGCCAATGCCTTTGCCTTGCGCTTCTATTTTTAGGCGAACCGAAAGGTTACATTCCCCCCTTCCGTTCCATTCCCCAAGGGCGGCTTCCCCAAGGAATTCTTCCCCCTTTTTAATTGCAAAATACAGGGCGGTTTTTTCCTTGAAGGCGCGGTTTGCTTCGCGCACGAAATAGCCTTGGTCGGGGGTATCGCAATCCTCACGGTAATCGTAGCCGAACAGTTCGTTTAAGCAGTCGTCCGTGGCTAAATCGTAGTAGTTTTTCGCGTCCGCTTCGGTAAACGCGGTAAGGGTATATTCCCCCGCTTGCAAGGTGGGGATTTCCCTTAATAGGTATACGGAGGTAATTACGCGAACGCGCACGGCGGGGAGAATTTCGCAAGGGGCGTATTGCAACTTGCTTTTTCTAAGCCCGGGCAATGCCACGTCGTCCTCTCGGTTTAGGTAGGTGGCTTTCCCCAAAACCGCCTTGGCAAACGCTTGCACCATAAAGGGGTACGCGCCTACCGCTTCGGGCAACGCCTTTTCAATATGTACCGCCACGGTATCCCCGTATTTTTCCCCAAGAACAACCCCCAAAACCTTGCCGTTCTCGGTTAAAATATAGCGGTAATCCCCCCCATCCTCCGAAAGGAACAGCGCCTTGGCAAGCAAGGTTTCTTCCGCCTTTTCGGGGGGTAATTTTTGAATAAATTCGTCAAAAAACGCTTGGGCTTTTGGGGCGTCCGCCTCGGTATATTTTACAAACTCAGCGGTTGGATGCGCTAAGGTAAAACGCTTGATATAATTGCGCGCGCCTTGGTGCTTTTTGCCCTGCATTTCGGCTAAATCGCTTGATAGATACAGATAGTCGCTTTCCACACGGTTTATCGTACGCGCGTACGAAGGAAACACGCGGGTAAACGTTTCTTCCTGCCCCTTGGGAAGGGCGAAAAAGCGCAAAGCCGTTTGCGTTTTAGCCGCGTGTTGGGAAAGCATTTTTAACGCTTCTTCCACACAGCCTTCCTTTTCCACCGCGTAGGGGTAAGAATAGGTGTTTTTCCCGTCCGTTTCGGTAAACCGAAACACCGCGCAACCCGCGATAAACGCCACCGTAGGCTGAAACACGCTTTTCCACATATAAATTTGCGTGGGTGAAAAACTGCTGTGCAAATACGGAATTGCATCCGCGGTTTTACGCAATTTTTTTAGCGTTTCCGCGCTTACGGGCGCAAAGATGACGGGGCTAGCC
>JAZRTI010000051.1:0-2170 GCA_045651955.1 Christensenellaceae bacterium
CATGTAATAAAGCGTTTTCTCGCTGATATGCTCCGGTGCCACTTTCAGCTGTCCGCTGACATGATATTTGACAAGTTCGCGGAAAAATTCATCATTTTTGTCTGCCATCATGTAGTCGTAACGGATACCCGAACGAATAAACACCTTTTTAATTTTAGGAAGATTACGCAGTTTTCTAAACAGTGCAAGATAATCCGCGTGCGAAACTTCCACAGCAGGGCAAAGGGTGGGTGCCAAACACTTTTTATCCGCACATACCCCCCGTTTTAACTGCGCCTTGCACGAAGGCGCACGGAAGTTGGCGGTGGGGCCGCCTACGTCGTGAATATACCCTTTGAAATTAGGCATTTCGGTAATTTTTTTCGCTTCTTCTATCACCGAATCATGGCTGCGGCAGGAGATGGTTCTGCCTTGGTGGTAGGCAAGCGAACAAAAGTTGCACGCGCCGTAGCAGCCGCGGTTGTGGATAATGGAAAACTGTACTTCTTCAATTCCGGGCACACCCCCAAGCGCTTCGTAAGAAGGGTGGTACGTGCGCATAAAGGGCAGGGAATATACCGCATCCATTTCCTGTGTGGTCAATGGCGGCATGGGCGGATTTTGCACTAAAATCAAATTTCCGTGCCGTTGAATTACCTTTTTACCGCGTACCCCGTCGTGTTCTTCTTGCTGTATTTTACAGGATTTGGCGTAGGCGATTTTCCCTTCCTTGGTGGGTGCGGAAACCGCATCAAACGGGGGACATTCGCGCGCGGGCGAATACACGTATTCCTTGGTGGGTACGGCGTAGCAAGTGCCAAGAATATCCGTCATGGTTTCTACGGGTTCCCCTTGGGCAAGGCGGCTTGCTATTTCCACCACGTGCTTTTCCCCCATGCCGTACATAAGTAGGTTGGCGGAAGAATCAATCAAAATGGAAGGGCGCACCTTGTCATCCCAATAATCGTAGTGGGCAAAACGGCGCAGGGATGCTTCTAAGCCCCCGATGGCAATGAAAATATCCCCGTAAAACTCACGCAACTTTTTACAGTAGGTAATCACGGCGCGGTCGGGGCGCGCGCCTGCTTTTCCGCCCGCCGTGTATGCGTCATCGCGGCGGATTTTTTTGGCGGCGGTGTAGTGTGCCACCATGGAATCTATATTCCCCCCGTTCACCAAAAATCCCAGCCTTGGGGTGGGAAAGCGCAAATAATCTTCTTTTGTAAGGGGTTGGGAAAGAATACAAACGCGATACCCTGCCTTTTCTAAAACGCGGGAAATAATTGCCGTGCCAAAGGAAGGATGGTCTACGTACGCATCCCCCGTAACCAAAACAAAGTCCGGAACATCCCACCCACGGGCGGTCATTTCCTGTAACGTAAGGGGTAAAAAGGGCATGGGAGCCCCTCCTTTTCTTTTTTTGGTATTATAGCATTACGGCGCAAAAAATGCAACAGTATGAAAGTGAAAGGAAAGAAAATGCTGCAGGTGGGCTAGAAAACGCCCAAAATGCAGATAAGCCCTTGCTTTTTTGCTTTGCCCGTGGTATACTGATAAAAAGGTAGGAATTTATGGAACAGCAACAAAAGCCCGTGGACGGGCAAACCGAAAAGGAAAAAAAGGAAGCGGAAAAACGCAAAAAAGCCAAAGCGGCGGCAAAGGCGTACCGCGAAAAATATTTTCAGTATTACGACGACGTAAAAACCAAGATAAAAGAGGACTGGTAACATGCGCGAATCGGGCGAAATGTATTTGGAAACCGTATATCGGCTTTTACAAAAAAACGGAACGGTGTTTGCCGTGGACGTGTGCGAGGCGTTATCTTACGCCAAAAGCAGTGTTTCCCGTGGCATTAACAACTTAAAAAAGCAGGGATATTTGACCGCGGATGATAAAGCGGGCTTACGCTTAACCGAGGCAGGCTTAAAACAGGCGGAAAGCGTGTTTGAACGGCACGCCGTGCTTACCGCTTTTTTGGAAAAATTAGGGGTAGCGAAGGACGTTGCCGAACAGGACGCGTGCAAGATAGAACACGTAATCAGTGCGGAAACCCTGAACGCCATCAAAAAAGAACTAAGCAAGTAGTTAAATCGGCATACTTTTTTATCATAAACAAAAGCAAGTAAAATAACACAATAAAAAAACCAACGCAGGCCCGTCGCGAAAATATCACGAGGGGGGGCCCCCGCTT
>JAZRTI010000052.1:0-26527 GCA_045651955.1 Christensenellaceae bacterium
CCCCGAAACCAAACAAACGCCCAGCAAGGCAACCCCGAAACATATCCCCTTTTTGGCAGTAAACCGTTCGCGGAAAATAAACACTGCAAACACCGCCGCAAGCAGGGGTGCCACGTAGTAGCACACCGTTGCCACCGCAACGCTGGATTGATACGCTTCAAATAAAAACACCCAGTTTAGCCCAATCATTGCCCCCGAAAGTATGAGTATGGGCAATTTTTTTCGCATGGATTTGGAAAACACCGGGCGGCGCAAAATCAACGCCAGCAAAAAAAGAACTGCGCTGCCGATCATCCCCCTAAAAAACGCCAAAGTGGCAGAAGGCAGGGGAACAAAACTTCTTACCACGCCGATACTGCCAAATAAAAGCATGGCTCCCACCATCATTGCGTAACTGATTTTCTTTTGCATAAACGCCCCTTATTTTTTGAAAATACGGCTAAAAAAGCCCTTCTTTTCCTCATTGCCGTCCTTTGACTGTTTCGTTTTTTCATCTGCAAAGTAGCGAAGTAATGCTTCGCGGTAAATTTCCTTGGCGATAGCGTAATTTTCTTCGCTTTCCAACGAAAACCGCTCGGTCATCACCCCCGCATTGATTTCCAAAACAAAATATTCTTCCCCCACCTGCACTACGTCCACAGAAGCAAAGTCAATCCCCACCGCTTTAGCGGCGCGAAGGGCAAGGCGTACGGGCACCTTTTTTTCTTCTTCTGCCCTTACCACACGCGCATATGCGCCTTTCCCCAAGTTATGATGCCAGGAAAGGATTACTTCTTCCCCGTTTTTTGGTACACAGTCTACGATTGCAAAGGTTCTTTCGGGATATTTTTCACTTGCCAAAACCGAAAGGGGGGTTTTACCATCCCCCGTAACAAAGGGTCTCTGTTTGGCAAATACCAATTTTTCCTTACCGCCGCTAACGATAACGCGGTATTCGTTTGCAATTTCCAAAAAGGGCGAAATTGCCAAAGTGCGGTATTCTTGAAAAACCGAAAACACCGCGCGTTCCAATTCCCCTTGGGTTTTAGCGCGAAGAACTAAGTCGCCCCCCGTACCTTCGTTGGGCTTTACCACCACTTCACCGTAGCGGGCAAGCAGTTCTGCCATACTTCCCCAATGATCCGTAACGCCCAAATATCCCGTTTCCTTGGGGGTCAGGAATAAATGATGGGGCACGGCAGGGATGCCTTCTGCGCTTAAAAAATCATACACGCCCGATTTATCCTTACAAATAAGGTGGCTTGCCGCACGGTTTTCGGGCAACTGATATCCCCAAATAAAACCCACTTTATCCCCTTTTTGCACTTTCCCCATCCAGTCGTACGAAGTCATGGTAAGGGAAATTTTTTCTTCCGCACAAATTTCTTTCATCATTTTAACAAAAGTGCGGTCTCCGTTATACACGATACTCATGCAGTTTCTCCTTCTCCGCTCAGCCCGGCGTACACACCGCCTTTACGCAATAGTTCTTGGTGCGTACCGCTTTCCGCAATGCCATCCTTGGTAATCACGTAAATTAAATCCGCGTTTTGTACGGTGGAAAGGCGGTGCGCCACCACAACGGTAGTTCTGCCCTTGGAAAGTTCTTCTAAGGAAGCCTGTATTTGCCGTTCGGTTACCGTATCCAACGCGCTGGTTGCCTCGTCCAACAAAAGCACGGGGGGATTTTTCAAAAAGGCACGCGCAATGGAAATGCGTTGCTTTTGACCGCCCGAAAGTTTAACGCCCCGTTCCCCTACCTCGCTATCATAACCGTGTGGCAAAGTAGTAACAAATTCGTGAATGTTCGCTTTTTTCGCGGCTTCTATAATTTCTTCTTCGGTTGCCGCAAGATTCCCGTATGCAATATTTTCGCGCACCGTACCCGAAAACAAAAATACGTCCTGTTGCACAATTCCTACGTTTTTCCGTAAGGTTTCACGGGTTAAATCCTTTACGTCCGTACCGCCCACCGTAATTTTACCCCCTTGCAGTTCGTAAAAACGGGGCAGCAAGTGGCACAGCGTGGTTTTTCCGCCCCCCGAGGGGCCAACCAACGCCACTGTTTTGCCGCGCGGTACGGTAAGCGTTACGTCTTTTAATACTTCCTTTGCCCCCTCTTCGGTACGGTAGGAAAAATCCACGTTTTCGTACACAATATCCCCTTGGGGAAATTCGGTTATGGTACCCGTTTCTTCTTCGGGGTTTTCCAATAAAACTTCACGGTAGCGTTCAAAACCACTGATTCCGCTTTGCAACTGTTCAAAAATACTAATCAGTGTACGGATGGGGTTTAACAGCATTGCAATATACAAAACGAATGCGGTAAATTCCCCCGCGTTAATTTTGCCGCGGTAAAAGAATAATCCCCCCGCCACCAAAATAAGCAGATACAGTAAATCGTTAAATAAACTCATTACCGTAAAAAATTTCCCCATGGAAAGGTATGCTTTTGCACGGGTGATTTTATACCCCACGTTTGCTTCTTCAAACTTTTCTTTTTCCTTTTCGGTTGCGGTGTACGCGCGCGAAACGCGAATCCCTGCAACGGCGTTTTCCACACGCGCGTTGATTTCCCCCGTTGCTTTACGCATATTGCGGAAGGATTCCCCCATTTCCCGGCGGGTCATCACCGCACAAAGTACCATAAGGGGCAAAAACGCAAGCACAATCAGGGCAAGGGGCCAATAGATGGTTGCCATCATAATCAGCGCCCCCACAATGGTAATTAAGGATAAAAAGATATCTTCGGGGCCGTGGTGGGCAAGTTCGGAAATATCAAATAAATCGTTGATTAAACGGGACATAATCGTTCCCGTTTTATTTTCGTCATAATACGAAAAGGGAAGTTTCTGCAAGTGTATGAACAGCCTGCTGCGCATATCCCCCTGAATTTTCACGCCCAATAAATGCCCAAAGTACTGTACCACGTAAGTAAGTGCCGCCTTTACAAGGTAAATGGCAAGCAATACCCCCGACCAAACAAGCAACAGTTGCAGCGCCCTGTTCGGCACGTAAATATTGATGATATTTTGGGTGATTCTTGGGTAGAACAAGTTGCAAAGGGAAATGAAAAAGGCGGAAAGCATATCTACCGCAAATAAACCCTTGTGCGGCTTATAGTACACCGAAAATTCCTTTACAAAGGTAAAAAAAGATAGTGAAGGTTTACTGCCCTTTCCAATCCGTGCCTCTTTCATAGTTTTCTCCTTTATTCGTGTTTACATGCAACTGCGCCGTAAGCACCGTTACCCTTTCAGTGGGGATAAGCAAACAAAATTAGCCCTTCCAAAAGGAAGGGCTAAAGTTTGCGTTAAGCCGTTTTTTCTTCTTTTTCCACACGGGGTTTGCCTTCTCCGCGCACAACTTCCCCACCCACCACAACTTTTTTAATGGTGGGATCCGAAGGTACGTCGTACATGGTTTCCAGCATCAGGTTTTCCAAAATGGTTCTAAGCCCACGCGCACCCGTTTTCAGGGCGATTGCTTTTTTGGCTACCTCGTGCACTGCCTCATCCGTTACTTCCAATTCTACGTTATCGTAACCAAGCAGTTTTTGGTACTGCTTAACAAGTGCGTTTTTGGGTTCGGTTAAAATGCGGCAAAGCGCGCTTTCATCTAAGGCGTGCAAACTAACCGTAATGGGAACACGGCCCACAAATTCGGGAATTAACCCAAACGCAGTTAAATCCTGCGGTTGTACGTCCTTTAAGATTTCAAACGTATCTGCCACTTCGGTTTTTGCCGAAACACTGCCCCCAAAGCCCAAGGTTGCACTTTCCTTACGCTTGCTTACAATTTTATCTAAGCCAACGAACGCACCACCTAATATAAACAGAATGTTTGTGGTGTCAATGCGCATACATTCCTGCTGGGGATGTTTTCTGCCCCCTTGCGGAGGAACAGAAGCCACCGTGCTTTCAATAATTTTCAGTAACGCTTGTTGCACTCCTTCCCCCGATACGTCCCGGGTAATAGAAGTGTTTTCGCTTTTTCGGGCAATCTTATCAATTTCGTCAATATAGATAATACCGCGTTCGGCAGCCGAAATGTCCCCGTCTGCATTTTGAATAAGTTTCAGCAGGATATTTTCCACGTCCTCCCCCACATACCCGGCTTCGGTTAATGTGGTGGCATCCGCTACCGCAAAGGGAACGTTCAGAATTTTAGCAAGGGTTTTGGCAAGCAAGGTTTTACCGCTGCCCGTGGGGCCAAACAGCAAAATGTTGCTCTTTTCAATTTCTACCTCCCGAATGCTTTCCCCTTCGGTTTCTGCCATGCGGATACGCTTATAGTGGTTGTATACCGCAACGGATAGCACGCGCTTCGCTTCATCCTGCCCTACGATATAGCGGTCTAATTCCGCCTTAATTTCTTCGGGTTTTAACAAATCAAACGCTTTGCCGCGTGCCTTGCCCTTATTGCGTTTTACAATTTCCATGCAAATACTTAAACAGTCTTCACAAATGTTACTGCCGTTGGGGCCGGTAACCACGTGTTTCAACTGACTTGCGGGTCTATCGCAAAAAGAACAGTAAATTTCGTTATCTTTCATAAATGCTCCTTAATGGATAAGAAAAGCACGTGCCTTTGCAAGTGCTTTTCGGTTGAGTTTACTTTTCGGTTTAGCGTTTGTAGAACACTTTGTCAATCAAACCGTATTCGGCTGCTTCTTCCGCAGACATATAAAAATCGCGGTCGGCATCCTTTTCAATGGTTTCTACGGATTTGCCCGTATTTTCCGCCAGGATTTTGTTCAGCTTTGCCTTGGTTTTTAAGATATGATTTGCTTGGATAGCAATATCGCTTGCCTGCCCTTGCGCACCCCCCAAAGGTTGGTGAATCATAATTTCGCCGTTGGGAAGGGCAAACCGCTTGCCCTTAGCGCCGCTGCTAAGCAAAAACGCACCCATACTTGCGGCAAGCCCGATACAAATGGTGGATACGTCGCATTTCACGTAGTTCATGGTGTCGTAAATGGCAAGACCTGCCGAAACGCTGCCACCCGGGCTGTTAATATACAGGGAAATATCCTTGTTTGGGTCCTTTCCTTCCAAATAAATCAGTTGTGCAATTACGGTATCCGCCACTGCGTCGTTAATTTCGCCCGTCAAAAACACGATACGGTCTTCTAACAAACGGGAATAAATGTCGTAGGAGCGTTCCCCCGTTGCCGTTTGGTCAACGACCATGGGAATCAGTGCCATAGTCCCTCCTTTTTCCCGAAAAACTATCAGGAAATATCGTTGTTCGCTCTCAAGAAGTCAAACAGTTTGGTGATAACGATTTCGCGTTCCACGTATTCCTTTTGATAATCCGAAAGCGTCTTTTTATAATCTTCCAAGGACTTGCCCTGCTTTTCAGCAGTTTCAGCAAACTTTGCGTCCATTTCTTCTTCGGTTGCCTTGATGGATTCCTTTTCCAAAATCGCATCTACAACCAGTTGAGATTTCACTTGTTTTTCCGCATTTTCGCGGTAATTCTTTCTAAGATCTTCCATCGTGGTACCCGAATACTTTAAGTAGTCGTCCATTTTAATACCGCTGTACATCATGCGGTATTCCATGTCGCGTACCATGTTGTCAATTTGACGTTCTACCAAAACTTCGGGGATTTCCACCGTAGTTTCCTGGGTAATTTGATCAATCATCTTATTTTCTTCTTGAATTTTTGCGTTTCTTTCCTTGGTTTCCGCAAGGGATTTTTTCACGCCTGCTTCCAGTTCGGCTACCGTTTGATATTCGCTGCCGTCCTTTACCAAATCATCCGTAAGGGTGGGAACAACTTTAACTTTCAGCGCGTTTACGGTTACGGCAAACACGGCGTCCTTACCCGCAAGTTCTTTAGCATGGTATTCTTCGGGGAACTTTACGGTAATATCCTTGCTTTCGCCCACATTCATACCCACAACGCCTTCTTCAAAACCGGGAATAAAGGAATGCGAACCCAAAACAAGGTCGTACCCTGCAGCGGTGCCGCCTTCAAACTTCACGCCGTCCACACTGCCCGAATAGTCAATGTTTGCGGTGTCCCCTTCTTTTGCTGCGCGGTCTACAACTTCTTCATAGGTGGAGTTGCGTTCGCAAATCGCGTTCTTTTCGCGTTCCACCGCTTCCGCTTCTTCTTCCGCGGTTACATTATACGCTTCTTTTTCAATTTTCATACCCGTATAGGCACCCAAATTTACTTCGGGTTTTACAGGGGTTACCAGTTCAAAGGAAACGCCCTTTTCGTTCATATCTTTTAAGGATACGTCGGGTGCGCCCAAAACGAATAAATCCGTTTCTTTATCCAAAATTTGGCCGTAGTATTCGGGAAGGGCAATATTTACTGCTTCTTCAAAGAATACGCCTTCGCCGTACATTTGTTCAATCACCTTTTTGGGAACCTTGCCCTTTCTGAAACCGGGAACGGAATATTTGCCTTTGGTTTTTTGATAAGCCTTTTCAATGGCTGCTGCCCATTCTTCCGCATCCAACTTTAAGGTAAAGGTTACGGTGCTTTTTGCACTTGCTTTCTTTGTGTATTTCATAATAGTATCTCCTATTCGTTTTTCAGTTAGGGGTATTGTACCACACCCAAAGGAAAAAAAGCAAATATTTGTGCCGCGTTTTTGCTTTTTTCTTTAGAAAAAAAGTTTTACCGTAAAGATTTTCCCCTTTTTTCCCCGTTTTCTTTACAAACCCATATAAAAAGGCTATAATAGATAGGAATATATTACCGATAGCGGAAAAAACCGAAAGGAGCGCTTATGCCGCAAGATGCCGTAACCCTTTGCCGCGTGGCGGAAGATTTACACTTTCAACTTTCAGGCGGAAAAATAAATAAAATCAATCAGCCGGGCAAAGAAGACCTGGTTTTTTCAATATACGCACAGGGCAAAACCAAACGCTTAAAAATCAGCACGAATGCCTCCTTTTGCCGCGTAGGTTTTTCGGATTTATCCGAAGAAAACCCTGCCGTTTGCCCTTCCTTTTGCATGCTGCTTAGAAAACATCTTTCGGGGGGAACCATAGAGCGCGTTACCGCGCCGGGCGGCGAACGCATAATCCGCTTTACCGTAAAAGCGTTAAACGAATTTATGGAAGAGGTGGAAAAAGAACTTGTTGCGGAAGTAATGGGAAAATACAGCAACGTGTTTTTGCTGGAAAAGGGAAAAATTTTGGGAACGCTGAAAACCGCCACTTTAGAAGAAAGCACCAAGCGCGCCATTTTAACGGGCATGCCCTATTCCCCACCCCCCGCGCAAGAAAAAACACCCCTTTGGGATGTGGCGGAAGTAGCAAACGTTTTACAAACCACGGGGAGCGACCTAGCCGAAACGCTGTTTTCCCAATTAAAAGGGCTTTGTTTTTTAAGCGCGCAAGAACTTGCCCTTGCCCTAACCGAAAGGGGTTTTACCCCACCCTTTACCCAAAAAACCGCCCGTGAAGGCGCAATCTTTATTCAATCCTTTTTTGAAAACGCGCCCCAAAACCCATGCGTACTTTCGCTAAATGGAAAGGCTACGGACTTTTTCCCCTTTCCCTACCGCTCCCTTGTGGGAGAGTGGCAGTTTTTTGATAGTATTTTAGACGCGCAAAATGCCTTTTATACCCAAAAAGAAGGCACTTACCGTTTTAACGAACGCGCAAAACGCTTACAGGCTGCCGTAAAAAAGCAGGAAAACAAGTTGCTACGCCGGCTTGCCGTGATTTCCGCAAAGGAACAGGACTGTGCCGATATGGAATCCTGGCGCAAAAAAGGGGAAATTTTAATTGCAAATTTGTGGCAGGTGAAAGAAGGTGCCCAGCAAATCACCCTACCCGATTATTACAAAGAAGAAGGTGCCACCGTTACCATTGTGCTGGATAAAACGCTATCCCCACAAAAAAACGCCGAAAAACTGTTCAAACGGTACGATAAAGCCAAAAAAACCCTTGCCGCCATAAAGCCCCAACGCGCGGAAACGGAAGAAGAACTCGGTTATTTAAGGGATTTAATTTCCCTGATTTCGCGTGCGGAAACGCAAGAAGACTTTACGGAAATTGAAAATGAACTTTTAGCCCAAGGCTTGATAAAATCTTCTAAAAAACTGCCCAAAAAAGGTAAAGAACCGCCCCAAAAACCCCACCGATATACCATTGGCGGATTTTCGGTCAGCGTAGGGAAAAACAACCTGCAAAACGATAAACTTACGGGAACTGCGGAAACGGCGGATATTTGGTTGCATACCAAAGATTACCACTCTTCGCACGTGATTATCGCCACGCACGGCAAGCCCGTACCCGACAGCGTACTGACTGTCGCCGCCGAAATTTGCGCGCACTATTCCGCGGCACGCGGCGCAGGCAAAATCCCCGTGGATTTCACCCTGAAAAAACACGTAAAAAAACCCGCGGGCGCAAAACCCGGGTTTGTAATTTACACCAACCAAAAAACGCTTACGGTGGAATCCAACCCCCACGAAGAACTAAAAAACGGATAAAAAACAAGTACCCCTTGCCACTACCCCTTTCCCCTACACGCTAAATATATGAAAAACGGACGGAGCGCAAAAGCGCATCCGTCCGTTTCCCTTTTCAAAAGAAGAAATATTTTCCTAAAACCCAGCCGAAATTATCTTTCGTTTACGAATACGTTTAGCAATCGGAACAGCGCGCCGCCCGTTTGCTTTAAGGAAAGCCCCACGTTTTTCCCTTCCGTCGTAATAGTAACGGGTTCTATATAATTGCTGTACACGCCTACGCCGCAACCCGCTTGCAGCAAGTTTTCCTTTTCGCTGGCAAACCAAACGCCCGTAATGCGGTTACTGATAGAAAAATCAAAACCGAAGCGACTGCGCATTAACGCGTTTAGCTTTTCTATGGAAACGTGCCCGAATCTAGTTTCCGTTTCGGGGATTTCGGGCATACGGTATACCAAGTTTAACAATCCGCATTTCAGCCCCGTACGCACGTATTCCACCTGCACGTTTACGGGATATTCCTCGTACATACCCAATTCCCCAAACGCGAAGCGGTGCCTTCCTTGCCCTTGTTGAAACGCGCTTAAAAACGCGCTTTGCTCCTTACTCATCAGCCCGTCCTTTTCTTCGGTTGCAAGGGTGGGTAAATCTTCTTCCAGTGCGGTAATGCGTAGCTTTGCCTGCCCACTACTGCAATCTTTTGCGGAAATTTTACTGCCGTCCGTATAGTATACGTGGTCAAGCACCAGCGAAAGGTTGGGGTTCATAGCGCCGCTTGCGTTTACCGCCAAATTTCCGTTGTTTCTGAAACGGCAATGGCGAAAGGTAATGCTGGTTACGTTTTCGGTATTATCCGTTACAGTTACTTCGTCCATGCCGCTTAAACCCGAACCGTATAAAGCACAGTCCGCAAACAAAATATCCTTGCTGTTTGTTAAAGTAACCGCGCCTTTCAGGGTGTTTTCCAGCGCGCAGTTTTCCACGCGGATATTCGTACAGCGAATCAGTTGCAACGCGCTTTCCGCCGCATCCCTGCCCGAAAGCACAAATCCGTGCAGATTGATATCACTGCACCCTTCTATGCGTACGGAAGCAGGCAATTCCGTGCTGGAATAACTGTAATAATAGTAATTGATTCCCGAAACAAACTTAAATGCGGAAGTGGTGAAAAAGGGCGTTTTTTTCACACTGGTATACAACAATACCGAAGGTCTGTTTTTCCCCGAAAATTTACTTTTGATTTCTTTTAACTTTTCATGCAAAAGCAGGGTTGAAGCCCCACCGTTTTCTTCCGCCTGTGCAACGAATTCGCCGTAATCCAGTAAAAACCAACTTGCTTGTTGATCCATTTTTTGGCAGTATGCGTACAAAGCGGCGTTTCCGCTTTCTTCATGCAAATATGCATCTTCTGCTTTTTTTAAGTCCGTAAAAAGGGTGGCGCCGCCGCCGATATTTTCCCCAAGCGCAGTCAAATCCTCCTTGGTGGCAGCCGTTTCCAAAAGCTGTTCGTTGGCGTGATTTAACTCCTCCTTGGTGGCAAAGGTTTCAAAAACCTGCTCGCCCAAAATACGCATATCTTCCTTGGTGGCATACGTTTCCTGAATTTTCCTGCCTTCCGCATCTGCCGTAGCGCGCCCGGCGGCAGTTTCCCCTGTAAGCAGTTGATCCACAAGGGTAGCGGTGGCTTTTTGCGCGTTTTCCAGCTCGTCCATCAAATTAGGCACCAAAGCCGCGGCATCCCCCGCCGGGTCCAAACAGCGCACAACGTTCACCCTTTCAATTTCCGTATACCATGCAAAGTCTTCTCCGCACAGGGAAAACTGCACTTCGGCAGCAGATGCTTGGGTAAACAAACCTGCGGGCAGTTGCACGGTAAAACGCGTCCCTTCGCGGGTAGCAGGAATACGCACTGCCTCCTGCCGGGCATTGGTTTTTACCGCCAGCCTGCCGGTAAGTTCGGTAACCTTTCTGTTTTCCACCGTTTCGGGCAAAACAAACGTCCAAACCGCCGCGTTTCGGTCTAAATCAAACACCGTTTCTACGGGTAAAATTGTTTTTCTTTCTCTTATTTCAATATCCATGAATCCTCCTTTGGGCAGAGTGGGCAGGTAGTCGCTTTTTCGTTCCATCACCGAAAAAGCAAAACCGCTTTCCCCCGTATTATAACACGCGCTTTTTTCCAAATTCAAAAAAAGTACCGCTTTTTATAAAAGTTTTTCAAAAATTTTGCACAGGACAATCCTTTGTTTTTTTAAGCAAGATTCCGTTTTTTCTATTTTTCCCCTTGCTTTCGCAAGAAAAGTATGTTATACTTTTTCAAAACCGAATTAGGAGCAATTACTATGAAAACATCTTTTACCCCCGGCGAAGTTTGGACGGATACCCAAGGATTCCGCATCCAAGCGCACGGCGGCAGTATTTTTTATGAAAACGGCAAGTACTACTGGTATGGGGAAAATAAGGAAAAAACGTTGACCGGCACCCGCATTTGGCACTACGGCGTAAAAATGTATTCTTCTGCCGACTTATACAACTGGCAGGACGAAGGCATTATTTTACAACCCGTTATGGGGGAATTTCATCCCTTAAATCCCACCCTGATTATGGATAGACCGCACATCGTGTACAATAAAAAAACACGCAAGTACGTAATGTGGATGAAACTTGCGGGCACCGAGCAAGAGCCGGATAATTTTGACATCTCTACGGCAGGCATTGCCGTTGCAGACCGCCTTACGGGCCCGTACACCTTTATTAAAAGCATTGCCCCCAAGGGCGAAACCCGTTTTGGGGATTTTGACGTTTTTGTGGATGAGGACGGCACCGCATACTGCGTGTACGAACGCCCCCATACCGAAATGGTTGTGGCAACCTTAACGGAGGATTATACGGATTTTTCGGGTGAATACTCTTCGCACATGTTCTTCAAAAATCCCCCGTTTATCCGGGAAGCACCCTGCGTTTTTAAGCGCAACGGATACTATTACATGCTTACTTCGGGCACCACGGGTTACTATCCCAACCCCACCATGTGCGCACATGCAAAAAGCATGCACGGTCCTTGGGAAATGCAGGGGCTTACTTGCGTAAACGATAAAAACCGCAATTCCTTCCACGCACAGTTTTCTTCGGTATTTTCGGTACATGGCACCCAACTACTGATTGCCACCGGGGACAGATGGCTTTCGGACTTGCCCGAAAAAATGCCTGACGTAGAAGCGGTTTTTGACAGTTGGTTTAATCCCGAAAAGGAACCCATTATGACGGGGGAAGAACTGAATTCCCACACCGCCCTAAACACCAGTTTGGCAGATTACGTTTGGTTGCCTTTATCCTTTACGGGCGGGGAAAACGGCGCACCCGAAAAGGTAAGTATTTCCTTCCTAAAAGAATGGAAAACAGAAGATTTTACCAAATAAAAAAAGGTTTTCTTTGCCCTTTCCCTTGCAAACAAATAACACAATAAAAAACCGCGCGGAAAAAACCGCGCGGTTTTATTGTTTAGCAAAAATAAATTTTTAGACTGTTTTACTTGATACTGAACGTAAGGGTGGTTGCGCCCGATACGGTAACGTAATAGGTAGCGTTTGCACTTGCCGAGAAGGTAACTTTGTTGCTGCCTTGCTTTGTGCCGCCCGTAGCCGAAACCGCCTTCATGTTTTGGTCGTACACGTGAACCACGTGCGTACTTTCGGTACCCGTAACGGTTACGTTGCCCTTAGAGGAGCGTTTGATTTTGTAATACTTGGGCGTTGTGGTATCTTGATTATACGCGGTGTAGGTTTGCCCGATTGCCGCGTAAATGGCAGTTTCCTGGCTCAAACCCAAATCCCCTTCCTTCCAGGAAGAAGGGTCTATGGAAGGATATTTTACCAGCCACGAACCCGTAATGGGGTTTTCGTAGTAATCCGATTTCGCATACCCCGTTAAGGTTTCGGTTGCTTTCCAAACCCCTTCGCTGTTTAGTTCAATTTTGGTGCGGTAAACGGGATAAATGTTTTCCCCAATGGGAATATTCGCGCTATCCTTACCTAATACCACGCTGGTGGTGTATAAGTAGTAAGGGGAAGCCTTGCCGTTGGGGAAATACAACAGGAAGGCAAGCCCGGTGGTAGCGGTATCAAAGAACTTACTAATATCTTGGTCTTCCCAATAGTCCATACTACCCAAGGTATCCGAACGGAAAAAGATGCTGCCTTCCGTACGGCTTTTAATTTCGTTACTGATGTACGAATCGGGGTTGTTCAGCCCAATGTTGGTAACCGTACCCGAACCGGGGTCAGTGTACTTACCGTTCAAAATCATGTCAATTAAGTGCCCGTGGTCCTCCCCCATAACGTCGTTGGGCAGTTTATCTGCGCCCACCCAGGGGAACACCTCTACACTCATCGGCAGGTCAATGGTGCTGGAAGAAGCCAACGCGTAATGCCACACACCTTTTACACGCATGGGAAGAAAGCAAACAAGCGCAAGCAATGCCACAATAAACAACGAACTAAGTAATTTTACATATTTCATTTCGCTTTCCTCCTTTGTAAATTAAAACAGTTGTACCCAAACGGGTATAAAAACTATAATTCTGTCAAGCATTTTCTGCCCACCCTTTCAGCGTCCTTTTACAAAAAACGTAAGAATTTAACTTGCAAACATTAAGAAAATATTATATAATAATAAAGTACTTAACTGTGCAATAATAAAGCACCCAACCGCGCAGCTACGCAAAAAGAAAATTAGGGGGAAAACCGATGAAATCTTCGTTACTTGCAAAAATCAAAGAAGCGCTTGTTTCCGTTCTTCCCGTTACCTTAATCGTGCTTGCGCTTTCCTTTACGCCGTTGGTGGATTTTTCGGTTACCGAAATTATTACTTTTTCCCTTTCCGCCCTGTTTTTAATTGTGGGAATCGGTATGTTTAATTTGGGTGCCGACCTTGCAATGACGCCTATGGGCGAACACGTGGGCGCAGGGCTTACGAAATCAAAAAAACTGTGGCTGTTGCTTTCCGTATCCTTTATTATGGGGCTTTTGATTACGGTTGCGGAGCCAGACCTTTCGGTGCTTGCCGGGCAAGTGGAATCCGCAGGCATCAACGGCACCCTGCTTATCTTTACGGTGGGCGTGGGCGTAGGGCTGTTTTTACTGCTTTCCATATTGAAAATCGTGTACAAGAAAAACCTTTCCACCTTGCTGATGTTCTTTTACATGATGCTGTTTATGTTAAGCGCTGTTTTGATTGAAGGGGGAAAGATGAACTTTCTTCCCATGGCGTTTGATTCGGGGGGTGTTACCACCGGCCCCATCACCGTTCCCTTTATTATGGCACTGGGGGTGGGTGTTGCACTTACCGTGGGGGGCAGAAACGCCAGTGAAAACAGTTTCGGTTTAATTGCCATGTGTTCCATTGGCCCCATGCTTGCCGTTTTGGTTTTGGCGCTATCGGGCGGAAAGGGCAATCCCCTGTTCGTGCTAAACCCCACAGAATATGACGTATCTTCCAAACTGGGCGTGGAAACGGTGCACATTGTGTTTGAAACGGTGTGGGAAGTAACCAAGGCGCTGGGGCTTATCATTCTGTTTTTTGTCCTTTTGCAAATCACCGTTTTACATTTACCCAAACAACGTATTAAAAAAATGGTGGTGGGAATTATTTACACCTTTTTGGGCTTGGTTATCTTTCTTTCCGCCGTTTCCATCGGGTTTTTACCCATCGGATTTAAGCTGGGAAAAGAAATTGCCACTTTTAGCGAAATTGCCCTGATTATCTTTGCATTTGTTATCGGCTTTGTGGTTGTACTTGCAGAACCGGCAGTACACGTACTAAACAAACAGGTAGAAGAAATAACGGGGGGCACGGTTACCAAAAAATCCATGCTGATTGCCCTTTCTATCGGTGTGGGCGTTTCTATCGGCCTTTCCGTTCTGCGCATCATCTTTGATTTTTCCCTGCTGTATTACCTGGTTCCCGGGTACTGCATTTCGCTGGGGCTTTCCTTCTTTGTACCTAAAATGTACACGGCAATCGCTTTTGACTCCGGCGGGGTGGCAAGCGGGCCGCTGACTTCCAGTTTTATCCTGCCCATGGCAATCGGCGCGTGCGCGGCGTTACACGGGGCAAGCGAAATTTTATCCCTTGCTTTCGGTATTGTTTCCATGGTTGCCATGACGCCCCTAATCACCATTCAGGCTCTGGGGTTCCGTGCAGTCATGCGGGCAAAAGTGCGCGAAAAACTGGTGTTAAAACGTATTTTATCTGCGGATGACGAACAAATCATTCGCTTTATGTAAGGGGGCGTTATGGCGGAAATCAAAAAAGAAACAGAAAAAATTACCCGTCGTAAAAAACGCACTTCGGGCGCATCGGCAAACAGTTCCGACCATAAAGTTTCTTCCAACAAGCTGGAACTTTTGGTTACCGTGGTTGAAAGAAACAAAGCGGAATTTTACGCGGATGTGATTCAATCTTTTGAAGTCAATATGCAAATGATGGTTCTGGGGAAAGGAACTGCAAATAAAGAAATTTTGGAAGTACTTGGGCTTACCGCCACCGAAAAAACGGTAATCTTTTCCCTGATTAAGGAAGAACGCTTAAAAGACGCACTTTACGCCTTAGAAGAAAAATTCCGCACCATTAAAAACGGAAAAGGCATTGCGTACACCTTGCCGCTAACCGGTGTAATCGGGGCGGCGATTTACGCCTTTTTATCCAACAACGAAAACGCAGTAAAGGGGGAAAACGCCCAATGAAAAAATTTGAACACGAACTGATTTTGTGTATAGTAAACGAAGGCTTTTCGGAAACCGTAATGGATGCAGCACGCGAGGTAGGCGCACGCGGCGGCACCATTTTACACGCAAGGGGCACTGCGAATAAGCAGGCAGAAGCGTTTTTCAAAATTACCGTGCAACCCGAAAAAGAAATGGTAATGATTTTAGTACCTGCGAAAATTAAAGACGACGTATTGCACGCCTTATACCGCGCGGTAGGCTTAAAAACACCCGGGCAGGGCATTGCCTTTTCCATGCCCGTAGATAACGTTATCGGTCTTGCTCCCGAAGAAAAACCCGAAAACCACTAACCCCGCTTTTTCGCACACCAAGCGCGCACTGTGTAAAAAATAAATAAACGCCGCCCGAGCGGATGAACCGTTGGGGCGGCGTTTTTATATCACAAAAACAATGCACAATGCAAGTGATTATAAACAGTAAGATGTGCAATTTGGGTTATTCTTCCAATTGATTTTCCAGCATGGGTACGTTCAAATTTATCATCCCCACAAGCTTAAAATCTTTGGGATTTTTACGCACAAGATAATCCACGTAAGAAGCAATGATTTTTGCAAACACGTAGTAGCCCGTGGGCGCCATATGTCCGTGAAGGAAAAAGGTTTTGTGGAAATCTTCGTCAAAGGGGGGCGCGTATTCGTAAAGGTCTAAAACATAGGTATTTTCAAACAATTCGGCAAGGGCATAAAGCACCTCCCTTTGCTTTTTGGCGCACGTTACAAAGCGTTCCATATGCGGTTCGTAAGGCATACCAACCAAAAAGATTTTGCTATCGGGTGCTATTTTACGGTAGGTTTGCATAATTTGTGCCATATAGCCGTAGTACGTGGGGGCGTTTTGGGTTTCGTCCTCCAAATTGATATCCGCTATGCTGCCGATTTCCTGATTTTGGTTTACCAAATCGTTTACGCCCAAAGCGATAAAATATGCCTGCGCGCGCTTTTCGGGGTCAAAACACCCGTTTTCCTGCGCCCAGCCCGTCATAAATTCCCGGGCACTCATTCCTCCGCGCGAAAAATTGTACACTTTGCTGCCGCACATACGGGCAAGGTACTGCCCCCAGGAATACGCGAATTGGTCGGTGTATACGTAATCCCCCAAGGGGTTTTTTACTTGAAATTCCCCCGAAGAAAGGCTATCCCCCACACACGCAACCGTGCGAAAAATACTGGTAAATCCGCCATCCGTGGGTACTTTATCCAAGGGTTTTTCCCCTTCCTCTATCAAAAAGTTTTTTATATCCATAACTGTTTCTCCCTAAATTTCTCTATCTTCGGTTCTATAGAAACAAAACCACATACAATATACATCATTTTTCTTGATTTAGCAAGGGGGGAAAGCAAAAAACAGTTGAGTATTTGATAAAATTGTGTTAAAATAATAAAAAACATACAAGGAATTTTTAAGTATGAAAAAAATCGGCATAATTGCCGCAATGGAAAAAGAGTTATTGCCCCTGCTTTCGGGGATAGGCAACTGTGAAACGGTTAAAACTTTCCCCTTTTCCGTTCGCCGCGTTAGCGCAAGCGACCGCGAACTGTTCATTACCCAAAGCGGTATCGGGGAAATTACGGCAGGTGCCGCTGCACAATATTTAATTTCGGTTTTAGGCTGTGAAGAAATTTGGAACTTCGGCGTGGTGGGCGGCTTGACCGACCAAATGAACTACAATCACCTTGCCGTGGTGGAACGCGTGGTGCATTACGCCTTTGATTTAACCGCCATAGACCCCGTAGAAAAAGGGCAGTATCTCCCCGAAAAAAGCCGTTATATTATGGCGGATTCCAACCTTTACGCAAGGGCAAACGCCCTTTTGGGGCTATCCCAAGGGGTTACGCTGGCTTCGGCGGATAAGTTTGTTGCGGATGCAAGCGAAAAGGAACAAATTGCCAAGGAATTCCATGCAGATATTTGCGATATGGAAGGGGCAGGCATTGCGCTGATTTGCGAAAAGAACAACGTGCCTTTCCTAATGGTAAAAGCCGTTTCGGATTCCAAAAATGACGGGGCAAAGTTTAACGAACTGGTACAAGGCGCGTGCCAAGGCTTTGCAACCGTTTTGCAAAAATTACTGTAATTTCTAAAAATACTGGAAGGATAAAACCAAAACCGAAGGGCGCTCCCCTTCGGTTTTTTATTGCAAAATTTTAGCCGCACCTTTCAGCATTTTTTCGCAAATATTTTACCGCAATTTTCACCGTTCTCCCCTACCCCACCCTAAAAAATATATATGCTCCGCAAAACACTTGTTTTGCGGAGCATATCACTGCTTTTTCTACAAATTTCTACTTTTCATTTTGTCGTATGCAAGAAAAAACATATGTTACGTCCTTCCCATAAAGGAAACTACCCCTTGCCCCAAACAAAAACGCCGCCAGACGGCGGCGTAAATATAAACTTTTTATATTACTTCTTTCCGTTGCCCGTGTGCAGCAACCTTTCAGCTTAACCATTAAAACAACAAAACATACAAACACATAAGTAATACAAACAACGCTGAACTACCGATCAGCCCGTAAGAAAACACGGGGTTTAGCCATTTTTCGCGATTTTTGCCTTTCTTTGTTTGTTCCGTTGTGGGATATACAGAAACAGAATTTTCTTCCTTTTCAGGTTTTTCTTCGGTTACACTTTCAGCAGGTTTTTCGGCAGCTACAATTTCACCGATGCTTGCCGTAGCATTTTCCGCTTTGTCAGCATTCATCTCTGCCCCGCCATCATAGCCGGCAAGAAACGCCTTAGTAACCTCGCTTTGCGGATGCTCAAACACCTCTTCGGGTGTGCCAAATTCTTCGGCAATGCCGTTTGCCATAAACAGTACTTTATCCGCAACAGATCTGGCAAACTGCATTTCGTGCGTAACCAAAATCATGGTTCTATCCGCATGCTTTAATCCGCGGATTACTTTCAGCACTTCCCCCGTAAGTTCGGGATCTAATGCGGAAGTGGGTTCATCAAAGCAAAGTACGTCGGGAGATAACGCCAAGGCACGCGCGATTGCCACGCGTTGACACTGCCCACCCGAAAGTTCGCAAGGATAGTTTTCCTTTTTGTCCGATAACCCCACGCGATCCAACAGGTCGTTGGCTAATTGCAGTGCTTCTTCCTTACCGCGCGCACGTGCGGCTTTGCGTTGTTTCCAGGGCAGTTTTTTGGCTGCTTCCCCACTTAATACCGTGGGCGCCAGCGCCACGTTATTTAGCGCGTTATACTGCGGGAACAAGTGAAAGGACTGGAACACCATGCCAAAGTGTTTGCGTTTTGCACGAAGTTCCTTTTCCTTAACGGGTTTTCCCCCTTGAATCAGCAGTTCTCCGTTCAACCAAATTTCCCCTTGGTCTGCAAATTCCAAGGAGTTCAAAATGCGAAGCAATGTACTTTTGCCGTTTCCCGAAGAACCGATAATCGCAAGCACTTCCCCCTTTTCCAAGGTAAAAGATGCCCCTTTTAATACTTCTTTTTCACCGAACGCTTTATACACGTTCTTAACTTCCAAAAACGCCATAATTACACCTTATAGTACGAAAGTTTGCGTTCCACGAATCCGAACAACAGGGTAAGCAATCCGTTGAACACCAAATAAAACAGTGCTGCCCAAATCAGGGGGGTTAAAACAACAAATTCGTTTACCGCGTGGTTAGCGGCGTTTAATAAATCCATAACACCCAAAATTTGCGCCAGTGCCGTGTCCTTTACCAGGGTAATAATTTCGTTGCTCATAGGGGGAACGGTGCGCTTTACCACTTGCATCAGGATAACGCGCGAAAAGATTTGCCCTTTGGATAGACCCAAAACTTCCCCCGCTTCGGTTTGTCCAACCGAAACGCCTTCTATCCCGGCACGGAAAATTTCCGAAAAATAGCACGCGTAATTAATAATAAACGCAATGGCTACGAATAAAAACAGCAATCCGCTGATGGAAAGATTGAAAAAATCCGCTACCTCTACGTTTTTTAACTTAAACAACAGGGAGGGCAAAAAGCTGACAAGCAAAATTTGCAGCATTAAGGGTGTACCGCGAATAATCCAAATTAAGCCTTTTACCGCATATTTTACGGGGCGCAAGCGCGACATAGAGCCAAACGCCAAAATCAGCCCCAAAGGCAACGCCACAATCAGGGTGATAACAAACAGCAGCAGCGTATTGCCAAACCCTTCAAACAGCGTAAAAATAAATTCAGAAAAATATTTCATATGTCCTATACCGAAAATTCCGCCGCAAAATTACTTTGCGGCGGACTTATTTACTGTAGTATTGTTAAAACTTATTTCTTAAATACAACGTCTGCGCCGGCAGAACCCTTTTCAACGCCGATTACTGCCTCTGCCATAGATTCCACGGTGGTATACTTACTAGCATCTTCCTTACGGATTACCGCAACTTGCTTGTTGTAAAGGTAGGGAATGGAAATGCACATTTCAGCCGTACGGCCGGGGGTAATGGTCATGCCGTTCCAAACAAGGTCAATAGTGCCGTTTTCCAACAAGGATTCTTTGGAGTTCCAGTCAATTTCTTGGAATTCCACGGTAATATCGTTGCCTGCCATATTCCAGTAATTTACCAAATTACGCGCAAGTTCGGTATCAAAGCCCGTCAGTTTTCCGTTGCTTTCAAACGCAATGGGAGCAAACACGGTGTAACCGATTACAATCTTTTTACGGCTGCGAACTGCCGACCAGCTGCTATCCGTAGGTTCGCTGGTATAGGAATTGGTGGTGCTTGCGTTAATATACAAAGTATCCTGCAAACCGAAAATTTCCGCAGTACCCTGATATTCTCCGCTTTCATACATAGCCAAAAGCCCTTGGTTTACCCAGTACATTAAGGAATCGTTGCCCTTTTTAGCGGCAATTCCGTACTTTTCTTCGGCAAGAACCAAATTGGAAACAATCATCAAATCGTTTTTGTAGTCGCCGTTGGTGGTGTAATAGCCTGCCATTACCGAGTCGATAACCGCAACGTTAACCGTGCCTTCTTTCAGTTGGGTAAGTGCGTCTAACTGCGTTTTGAATTTTACGCCTTCTTTACCCATATTCAGTTCTTGCTTACCGCAACCAACCAAAGATACGCTCATTACCGCAATCAGCAGTGCGGAAAAAATGGCAATCAACGTCTTTTTCATCTTTTTATTCTCCTTACAAATTTATCACTTTACTACGCTAAATTGTTTTAGCCTATATATTATACCCCACGCGCGTAGGAAATGTCAAACGTTTTCGGGGGGCAAAGCGGGTAGAACTTGGGGTTTTTGCAACTCTTTCCCCTTTTCCGCACCTTGGCGTGCACGTTTGGCACGCTTTGCGGCACGCGCCGCCATCATTTTTTCATAATTTTCCCGGCGCTGTTGTTTTTTGCGTTCACGCTCTTCCAAAATAGCGCGATATGCCGCCGTGGTGGAAGGAAATGCATCATATCCCAAAACCCGACCGGGCTCCACACCCAAACGGTGAATCATCTGCGCAAAACCCCCTTCTTTTTTACAAAGAGTTTCTAAAATTTTCAGCGTAAGCAGTGCGTCCTCCATAGAACAGTGCGCACTGTATTCTATCTCCCACTCCTTTGCAATATGTTCCAGACCACGGAAAGCGGTGTAATCCTCGGCTACGCCTGCACACAGCATCTGCGTATCGTAAAAACGGAAACGCAAGGGGGGCAGATGAAAGCGCTGCGTATCCAAATTTAAGTAGCGCGCGTCGTTCATGGTTGCGTGCCCCACAACCACCGTGTCTTTATCTTCCAGCAAATCCCTGATACGGCGGTATACCGCAGGAAATTTCGGCTGGGTTTTTAAGTCCTCGTCCGTGTACGGCAAATCAATGCCTTCCCCTTTTTTATTATGTACGTAAATTTTCGTGCCGGGGGAAATCAAAATATCTTCCTTTTCCAACACTTGGAAGTTTTCATCCGCCAACGCATAACCGAAGGATAGAATATGCGCCGCCGTTTTGCATACGCGCGCACACTCAATATCAAACGCCAAAAAGCGCATAGTGTGTTCTCCTTTTTTTCGCTAAACGCGAAAGACGGCGGAAACGCGTTCCGCCGTGTTTTCTAACCAAAGATGTAGTTGTACCGATTACAGTAATTTCGTAAATCTTTCGTACGCTTGCGCGTAGGTTGCAGTATCTTTGGGCAAATATTCCTTAATATCCGTGGAATTTTTAACCACCTGTCTTGCTTCGGCAAGGTCTTTAATATCCCCCAGCGAAATTAACTGGGTTAAAATGTTACCCAGCGCAGTTCCTTCCGAAGGACCTGCGGTTACGGGGATATTCAGCGCATCTGCCGTGGCTTGGTTCAGCATAGCGTTGTTGCTTCCCCCGCCCACGATATGCAGCACTTCAATCTTTTTACCCGTGATTTTTTCAAGCGCCAAAATATTGTGTTTGTAATCTAACGCCAAGCTATCGTAAATGCAGCGCGCGATTTCAAACTTGGTTTCGGGTACGGGCAAACCGTGGGATGCACAGTACTTTTGAATTTTAACGGGCATTTCAAAGGGAGAGAAGAATTCATCCGCATCCGGGTTCATCAAGAATTTACAAGCAGGCACTTTTGCTGCGCCTTCCGCAATTTCCGCAAAGGAAAGTACTTCCCCCTGCTTATCCCAGTAGCGTTTGCATTCCTGGATAATCCAAAGCCCCATAATATTTTTCAAGAAACGGATATTGCAACCGATACCCCCTTCGTTGGTATAACCCGAAAGCATGGCTTCTTCGGTTAAAATGGGGTTATCCAATTCGGTGCCGAGCAGCGACCACGTGCCGCTGGATAAAAACGCGGCGTTTTTCTCCCCTGCGGGAACGGAAACGAAAGCAGAGGCAGTATCGTGTTCGGGAACGTTGATTACGGGCATATTCTTTTTCAATCCCAGTTCGTCCATCACGGCATCCGAAAGGTTGCCCAATATGCTGCCGCAAGGCAGAATATCCGTCAGCATTTCCGTATTCACGCCGTATGCGTTCAATACGTCCGTAGCCCATTCGCATTTCCCGGGAACAATCATCTGTGCGGTAGATGCAATGGTAAATTCGGTTGCCGCCTTACCCGTTAAAAAGTAATTGAACAAATCGGGAATAAACAGCATTTTTTGGGCATTTTGCAAAGCAACGTTGCCGTTATCTTTCATAGTAACCAACTGGCAAAGGGTGTTAAACTTTTGGAAAGCAAGCCCCACCTTGCCAAACAATTCCTTTTTGGACATCACTTGTTCCAAGCGCGCAACCGCGTTTTCGGTATGTGCATCCCGGTAATGGAAGGGGTTATTCAGCAATTTACCGTCCTTATCCAAAAAGCCTACGTCTACGCCCCAGGTATCAATCCCCATTGCGTCCGCGCCGCCCAGCGCATCACACTTCAATATCCCCTGTTTCAGTTCGTGATACAGGCGTAAAATATCCCAGTACATAGACCCGTTTACGGTTACGGGTTCGTTCAAAAAGCGGTGAATTTCGGTCAGCGTAATCTTTGTTCCGTCAAATTCTCCAATAATTGCCCTTCCCGAAGAAGCGCCGTAGTCAAACGCAAGTACCTTTCTGTTCTTTGCCATAGTTATACTCCTTTTTTATGCTTGCGTTTATTGTATCACTTTTTCCACCTTTCGTCAATCCTTCTTTACGAAAATCCGCGTACTTTGGTTGCCTTTTTCCCTTTTTTTCTGTATAATGGCGATATGAGATGTACACTTTGTCCCAACGCATGCGGCATAGACCGCGAAATATCCCCCGGCGCTTGCGGCGAAAAGCAAATTCGCTTGGCAAAATACGGCTTGCATTTTTTTGAAGAGCCCCCCATCAGCCATAAAGGGGGCAGCGGAGCCGTGTTTTTTACGGGATGCAGTTTGCGCTGCGTTTTTTGCCAGAATTACGAACTTTCGCGCAGCCTGCGGGGCAAAGCGTTTACCCCAACAGAACTTGCAGGGATATTCCGTGAACTGGAAGAACTGGGCGCGGAAAATATCAATTTGGTCAACCCCACGCATGTTACCCGGGAAATTATCCAAGCGTTTTCCGTTTACCGCCCCAAAATTCCCGTGGTGTACAATACCCACGGTTACGAACGGGTAGAAACCTTACAAAGCATAGACCCATTTATAGATATTTATTTGCCCGATATGAAATTTTACGCACCCGAAGTATCCAAGCGGTATACGGGAAAAGCCGACTACTTTCAGGTAGCAAAACAAGCCCTTGCCTTTATGGCGCAAAAGCCCCTGCTTATGCGTGAGGACGGGAAAATGCTTTCGGGCGTTATCGTGCGGCATTTGGTTCTGCCCATGAATTTACCCGACACGCGTGCGATATTACACCACCTAAAAGAAACGTTGCCCGAAACAGCCTATCTTTCGGTTATGGCGCAATATACCCCCTTTGGCAATATTGCCCCTTTCCCCGAACTGCAACGCCCCCTAACCGCCAGGGAATACGCCCGTGTGGTGGAAGAATTGGAAATCCTTTCCTTTCCCCATCTGTTTTTGCAGGAACGCACTTCCGCAAGCGAAAGTTTTATTCCCGATTGGGATTATTAAGGGTTTTCCCCTTTCCCTTGGTAAAAGCGCAACTTTTCTTTTACCAAAGTATGGCAAACCTTGCCGCACGCACAAAAGGGACAAGAGATAATCGCGTTTTCCAACGCACATAAATAACCGTAACTTCTTTTTTTCATACCGTTTATTTTGGGAGAAACTTGTAAAATTATGCTACTGAATTTCACGAACGTTAATTTTGGATATACGGACGGGGATTTTTTATCCGGCGTTTCTTTTAGCGTGCAACCGGGTGAAAAAATCGGTTTGGTAGGCGCAAACGGCGCGGGAAAATCCACCCTGCTGAAACTAATTACGGGTGAACTTTTGCCCGATGGCGGAGAGGTGTATCGCTTAAAAACCGCATCCCTTGGCTACCTGAAACAAAACGGCAGTATTGATTCCCCCCGCACCGTGTTTGAAGAAATGATGCAAGTGTTTCAAAAAAGCACGGCAGCCCTTGCGCGCATGCGCGAAGTGGAAGTGTTGCTGGGCGCGGAAACGGAGGAAAGTTCCGCCTTTCGTGCCCTTTCAGAGGAATACGAACGGCTGAAAAACGTGGTAGCGGCAGAAGATGGCTATACCGCCGAAATCCGCGTTAAAACGGTACTGGCAGGCTTAAACCTTACCCCTTTTTCTGACCGCCGAATTGCCACCCTTTCGGGGGGAGAACGCACACGCGTGGGACTTGCCAAACTGCTTTTGGAAAGCCCTGACCTGTTGCTTTTGGACGAACCCACCAACCATTTGGATTTAACCACCCTTGCGTTTTTAGAAGAATTTTTGCTTTCGTATAAAGGCGCAGTAATTACCGTTTCGCACGACCGCTATTTTTTAGATAAAACGGTTACGCGTATTTTTGAAATTGAACAGGGCGAACTAACCGCGTACGAGGGGAATTATACGAAATATAAACTTTTGCGCGAAGAATCCGACCTATCTTACCGCAGGGCGTACGAAAAGCAGGTGGAAGAACTTAGCAAAATGCAGGATTACGTGGATAGAAATTTGGTGCGCGCCACCACCGCAAAAAGTGCGAAATCGCGCATCCACCGCATGGCGCAAATAGAACGCCTTGCACCCCCCAAACCCCGTTTGCAACCACCCGTATTCCGCTTTACCGCACACACCGAAAGCATGAAACAGGTGTTTTCGGCGCAAAACGTTCCGCTTACGGTGGAAAACAAAACCCTGTGCCCTTCCCTTTCCTTTACCGTAAAACGGGGAGAGCGCATTGCGCTGATAGGGAAAAACGGTACGGGGAAAAGTACTTTAATTAAGGCAATCGTTGGGGGAAAAATCCCCTGGGGCGGCGGGGTAACCCTTGCTTACTACGACCAAGAAAACAGCGACTTAAACCCCGAAAATACGGTGCTTAGCGAACTGTGGGAACGCAACCACCGTTTTTCGGTTACCGAAGTCAGAAGTATTTTGGGCAGAATGCTGTTTAAGGACGACGCAGTGGAAAAACGCGTAAAGGAACTTTCGGGCGGAGAGCGCGCAAAACTGGAATTTTCACTTGTGCAAGCCAAACACGCCAACACTTTGCTTTTGGACGAACCCACCAACCACCTGGATTTACCCTCCCGCGAAAGCCTGGAATCTGCCTTAAAAGAATTTACGGGCACCGTATTTTTCGTTTCGCACGACCGGTATTTTATCAACGCCGTTGCCACACGCATCTTTCTGCTTTCCCCCGGCGGTATTGTGGAATACGATGGGAATTACGATGGGTACGTGCAACGCTTAAAGCAGGAAGAATTGCAAGCGGTAACCCAAGAAGAAAAGCCCAAGGAAGAAAAACGGGTGGAAGGATTCCGCAGTAAAAAAGAACGCGCGGAAGAAGCGCAAGCCCGAAACCGCGTACGCGAGTTGGAAAAGAAAATTTCCGCCGCAGAACAAGAAATTGAAAACATCAACGCGCAAATTTCCTTGCCCGAAATCGCCACCGACTACACAAAACTGCAACCCCTGCTAACCCGTTTGGAAGAAATGCAACAATCCCTTACAAACCTTTACGAAGAATGGGAACAATGCGCCGAAACCCTGACCTAAACGGATAAACCCATACAAAACCCTAAAAAAATTAGAAAAAAAGACACACGCCCTTGACGGAAAACCGTCAAGGGCGTGTTTTTTGTGTTTTTAGTTTGCTACGCTCCTTTCCCTTAAAAGGCGGAGTTGCAAGCAGTTCAAGGCTCGCTCTCCTTTTTAAGGTGCGTTAGAACCAAGTTATGCAAGGCTCGCCGTGAAATCGGGCTAAGACGAACCTTGTTGGTTGTCGCAGTCCGATTTTACGGCAGTAAACGCAGCAGAACAAAGGTTATAACGTGCCTTAACGCTTTTTGCCGAACAACATCACCGAAGCCAACGCCATTACCGAAGCAAGGAACGCCAACGTTTGCGCGGTTGCCTTTTTACATCCTTTTTGCTTTGCGGTAGTGGGCGCAACCGTGGGTTGTACACTTACCGAAGGTGCTACGGTAATTTGAGTGCTGGGCACTGTGGTAGGCGTGGTAGTAGGTGCTACACTAGGCGCCGTGGTAGGCGTGGTAGTAGGTACTACGCTAGGCGTAGGAGTTACGCTGGGCGTAGGCGTTACACTGGGCGTAGGCGTTACGCTGGGCGTAGGCGTTACGCTGGGCGTAGGCGTTACGCTGGGCGTGGGCGTTACACTGGGCGTAGGCGTTACGCTGGGCGTAGGCGTTACGCTGGGCGTAGGCGTTACGCTGGGCGTGGGCGTTACGCTGGCCGTATGCTTCGGCATTACCAACTTCATCAACACCGAGGAGTTG
>JAZRTI010000053.1:0-37259 GCA_045651955.1 Christensenellaceae bacterium
TATCGCCAAACGTTACCGTGGTTAAGGACTTGCACCAAGAGAACGCTTGATAACCTATGCTGGTTACGCTATCGGATATCACGATTTCCGTTAAGGAAGAGCAATTATGGAACGCATAATTACCTATGCTGGTTAACTGGCTGTTATCGCCAAACGTTACCGTGGTTAAGGAATCGCAATCACGGAACGCCCCTTCACCTATGTTGGTTACGCCCTCTAGTATCACGATTTCCGTTAAGGAAGCGCAATCTTTGAACACATAAGAACCTATGCTGGTTCCCCCGGTTATTGTTACCTTTTTTAAGGAAGTGGGCACGTAATCACGATTGTCAGAATCATAACTTGCACCAAAGATATAACCAAAATGAGTGTTGCTTGTTCCGTTTAGCGTTGCTCCAACAAACGGCAAAGTGATTTCCGTTAAGGAACCGCAAGAATAGAACGCTTTTTCACCTATGCTGCTTACGCTATCAGGTATCACGATTTCCGTTAAGGAATCGCAATCACAGAACGCTTCATTACCTATGCTGGTTAACTGGCTGTTATCGCCAAACGTTACCGTGGTTAAGGAACCGCAATACTGGAACGCCCTTTCACCTATGCTGGTTACGCTGCCGGGAATGGTTACCTTGGTAACGTTATCAAAACCATAGAACGCATAATCAGATATTTTTGTTGCGGTGGTAAGGGTTATTTCGGTTACTTCTTTTCCGTTGATTTGGAACACTTCTGCATAATACATCGGGTTTGCAGAATTACCACCAAAGCCGATTTGCGCCCACTGGTCTACCGTTCCTAAATAATTTACCGTGGTTAAAGAATTGCAATTATAGAACGCAGAAGAATTTATGCTGGTTACGCTGCTGGGGATTACGATTTCCGTTAAGGATCCGCAATAGTGGAACGCATCTTCACCTATGCTGGTTACGCCCTTTGGTATCACGATTTCCGTTAAGGAAGCGCAACCAGCGAACGCACCCCAACCTATGCTGGTTAACTGGCTGTTATCGCCAAACGTTACCGTGGTTAAGGAAGCGCAATTAGAGAACGCACAATTACCTATGCTGGTTACGCCCTTTGGTATCACGATTTCCGTTAAGGATTTGCAATAATAGAACGCATAATTACCTATGCTGGTTAACTGGCTGTTATCGCCAAACGTTACCGTAGTTAAGGAATCGCAATCATAGAACGCCCAATCACCTATGCTGGTTAACTGACTGTTATCGCCAAACGTTACCGTGGTTAAGGAAGCGCAATCTTCGAACGCCCCTCCACCTATGCTGGTTACCGTATTAGGAATCGTAATTTCGGATAAAGTTTTCCCGTATTCGGTAAGCCCAGTTATCGTTGTTCCGTTCATTTCAAAAATATCCGGCTGCACACTAACCGAAGGTGTCGGGGTTGGCGTAGAATTGTCGGGCGTTACGCTTGTATCCGAAAGCCAAGTAGGGGCATCCTTTACCCAAACCTGGTTATAAATTTTACCTTGAGGGGTTACGTAATAAAATTTGGTAAGTAGATTGCTTTCCCCGTAATCAACTTCTATTACCCCCTCCTTTCTTCGGTAGGTACCGGTTATAGATTCCGGAAGAAGCCCTGTTACAAGGATTTGATATTCACAAGTTCCGTTCAAGTAAAAAGATTCCGTGGTTATCGCTGTGCCTGTATCGTCGGTATTTACGTGTCGCATATAACCCGAAAAGTTACCACTGCCGTAAGGCATTTGAAAATCATCATAAAAAGTTTCCGTTTTTAAGGTTGTGTTGGGTCCTGCCATGACACGGTATTTTTTCAAAAAAGAAAAAGAATAGCCCTCCTTTTCCACATAAATACTTTCGTCATTCCTCACGGTAATTGCGCTTTTATCTTCAGAAGATCCATTTCCATACACGTACTTATCCGTAAAAGTAAAATATTCACTACCGTTTTGCCTTAACCGTGCGTCGTTATGATACCATTTTCCGCACCACGGTTGGGTTGTACTTTCTCCGCCCCCACACGCGGTTAAAGTAAAGCACAGCGCGGTTACCGCAAGCAGCAAAACACACAGTTGATAAACCTTTTTCATCTTTTTCCCCCTTATGTTTAGTAAGAATAGTAGCAACAGTATAAGGCACAGTGTGCCTTTTGTCAAGAAAAAATTGCACGGTGTGCTATTATTTTACTATGATAGAGTTGAAAGACATCCAAAAACGGTTAAGAACCGAAATCAAAAACAGCAATTTAACGCAAAAGGAAATTGCCGAAAAATTAGGCATTAACCCTTCTACCGTTAGCAAATACGTCCGCCTGGACAAGTTCCCTGCGATTGATACGTTTGCCAATTTGTGCGACGTTTTAGACGTTTCCGCGGATGAAATTTTAGGATTAAAATAAAAAACGTACTTTGCCAAATTAAAATTAAATAATTTTAATTTAACAAAAGAATAATAACAGGGATTTTCCGCCTTGCCCGCCCTTGCAGGCAGGCGAAGAATGACAAATGAAAAAAATAATAGAGCCCAGCCGTGGCGGTTTCGCCACGGCTGGGCTTTTTTGGGGAAATTTCGTTTTCCTTTTCCTTGTTAGTAACCCTTTACTTTTTGGAAAGTCGGTTTTCCTTGTTAGAAAAACGTTCACCTTTCAGGGACAAGGTTTTCTGCGTTTCCCGTGGGGTAAAAGTTATTCCCTTTCTTCCCGTTCGGTAATAGAAATTTCGTGCGTTTCGCTAATTACCACGCTTTCTTCCAAGCGTTCGGTAAGCGAAAGCAGCGCATCCTTTACCGCTGCCGTTTCTTCCTTTCCCCGGGCTACGTCCTTTACCGCTTCTGCGGCGGCAGAAGTTATGGCTACTGCGGTTTTTTGTGCGTTTTTACCCGTGAAAAATCGCTTGTAAAGCACATAAACAGCGGTGGCGCAGGTTCCAACCGCTATGCCGCGCTTTGGCGTTAAAAAGGTAAACGCACCGCCTGCTATCAGCCCGTACAAAAAGGCAAGCACAAAACCGAACCCAAACGGCAACACTGCCCTTACCTTTTTGTTTTTCAGATACCGCTTACAAAGCGCGGTAGCAAGGCAGGCGGCAATACCTAACAGCAGGGTGATAAGGTCGCTTTTCAGTAATTTTTCCAGCATTTGATATACCGTCATGCTTCCTCCATAGGGAAAGCGGACGGGTACGGCTAAAAAAGCGCGGAAAAACTGCTTGCTTTTCGGTAAGCGCTAAACCGAACGCGCGTGTGGTTTTTCTTGATATAATACCGCTGTACCATTTTGCTTTCCCCCTTTTTGTTACCCGCTTGCAATCGGGCATGCCTTTATCCTACCACCGTAAAGCACGAATTGCAAGAAACAGTACCGCCTTTTTTGCCTTTCAGAAAAGAAATTTTGCCGAAAAAGGAACATCCCCCACCCTACCCCAAGCAATTTTCCTTTCCTTCTTCCCCACCCCAAACTATGGGAAAAAACTATGAATACGGAAATTCAAATAAACAGCGCCGTGGCGAAACCGCCACGGCGCAAAACATATCCTTTTAACCGTTTTCCAATTGTTTAATTAGGTCGGCAATGCGTTCCAAGTCGTCCCCATGGAAATAATCCAAATAAAAACGCCCCTTTTTTTCGTTGCCGATTAACGATACTTTGGTGCCGAACACCCGTTGCATACGGTGCACTAAATCTTTGAGTTCCACCGTTAGTTGTAACCGCTGCAATTCCTTCTTTTTTTTCTGTTCTGCCGCCTTGGGATTCAAAAAGTCCTTTACGCGTTTTTCCACTTCCCTTACCGAAAGTTTTTGGCTTAGAACGGTTTGTGCCATTTTTTTCTGTTCTTCCTTTGGTAAAGGCAACAGCGCCCTTGCGTGCCCCGAAGAAAGTTCCCCCTTTCTTACCATGGCAATTACGCCGCTATGTAGGGAAAGCAAGCGCAGGGTGTTTGCCACCGCACTGCGGGATTTTCCGATACGCCCGGCAAGATCTTCTTGCGTAAAGCGGTATTCCGCCATCAAGCGTTTCATAGCCAAAGCGGATTCTATGGGGTTTAAGTCCTCCCTTTGCAGGTTTTCCACCAGTGCCACTTCCGCAATCTGTTTTTTATCGTAACTTTTAATGATGGCAGGCACCGTTTCCATACCGGCAAGAAGGCTTGCGCGGTACCGCCGCTCCCCTGCAATAATCATATACCGCCCGTCCTTTTGGGGGCTTACCAAAATGGGGGAAAACACGCCGTGTTTTTTGATGGACTGGGCAAGTTCGTACAAACTTTCTTCATCAAAATCCTTTCGGGGCTGGTGGGGATTGCCGTATACCTGAGTTAGGTTTAAGGTTACCACACTTTCCCCTTCCTTTTCTGTGGGAAAAGGGATGCGCGCAGGCATCCCTTCCATTTCCAGTTGTACGCCACCGGGTGCGATATTATTCTTTTTCATCTTCTTCCGTTTCCGCCGGGGTTTCGGGGGTTTGTTCGGATTCTGCGTCCGTTTCCGCCGGGGTTTCGGTAGGTTCTTCGGGATTTGCCGCAGATTCTTCCTTGGGTGTTTCCGTTTGGGCAGGCTGTTCGCCTTCTACGGGGGCGTTATTTGCCCCGTTTTCGGGCGTTTCCACCACTTCACCCATTTCCCTTGCCACTTTGATAAAGGGATTTGTGCTGCCGTTTAAGCGTGCGTCCATCTCCTCACAAACTTCCTTTGCGGATTTCCCTTGCATAATCATTTCCACTTCTTCTTCGTAAATGGTTTCGCGTTCTACCAGTAAGCGTGCCATCACTTCCAGTTTGGAAAGATTTTGGGTCAGCAGTTCGGTTGCGCGGGCGTGCGCTTCCTTAATGATTTTTGCAATTTCTTCATCAATTAAATTTGCGGTTTCTTCGCTGTACGAATTTTTGGATGCCATATCCCTGCCGATAAACACTTCCCCGCCGCTGGCGTAAGAAATGGGGCCTACCTTTTCGCTCATCCCAAATTCAGTTACCATAGCGCGTGCAATTTCGGTTACTTGTTTTAAGTCCTGTTGCGCGCCCGTGCAAACTTCCTTAATTACCAGTTCTTCGGCAACCCTGCCGCCCAGTGCCATAACAATTTCTTCCATCAGCATACTTCTGCTGATATGGCTATCGTCGTTTTGGGGACGGGTCATGGTAAAGCCTGCGGCGCCGCCGCGGGGAATAATGGTAACTTCGTGCACTTTATTGCAATGTTCCTGCACTTCGGCAAGAACGGCGTGCCCTGCTTCGTGATAAGCGGTAATGCGCTTATCCGATTCGGTAACCAAACGGCTTTTCTTTGCAGGTCCTGCCAAAACTTTATCCAACCCTTCGTAAAGGTCGGCATTCGTGATAAATTTACGGTTATCGCGCGCCGCTAAAATGGCGGCTTCGTTTAACAGGTTTTCCAAATCCGCACCTGCAAAACCGCTGGTCATACGCGCAATTACCTTAAAGTTTACGTCGCTTGCCAAGGGTTTGTTTCTTGCGTGTACGCGCAAAATTGCCTCTCTGCCGCGCACGTCAGGCAAGTTTACGTGTACTTGACGGTCAAAACGGCCGGGACGGAGCAACGCCGGATCCAAAATATCCGCACGGTTGGTTGCCGCAATCACGATAATTCCTTCGTTGGTATCAAACCCGTCCATTTGTACCAACAGTTGGTTTAAGGTTTGTTCGCGTTCGTCGTGTCCGCCGCCAAGCCCGGTTCCGCGCTGACGACCCACCGCGTCAATTTCGTCAATAAAGATAATGCAGGGCTGGCTTTTTTTCGCCATGTCAAACAAATCGCGCACACGGCTGGCACCCACACCTACGTATAGTTCCACGAAATCCGAACCGCTCATGGAAAAGAAAGGTACGTTTGCTTCCCCTGCCACAGCCTTTGCAAACAGGGTTTTCCCCGTGCCCGGAGGGCCAACAAGCAAAATACCCTTGGGAATACGCGCGCCTAAGTCGGAGAATTTTTTGGGATTTTTCAAAAATTCCACCACTTCGGCAAGTTCTTCCTTTTCTTCTTCCGCACCGGCTACGTCCGTAAAGCGAACGCGCAAACTTTGCGAAACGCGTGCCTTGGTTTTACCAAAGCTGTTTCCGTTTTTCGCGCCGTTTTGTGCCGAACGAATCCAGTAGAACAGCAACAGTGCAAAAAGCACCATGCCCAAAATAGGCAGAATGGAAGACCAAATTGCCCCCGCGTTGGGGTCGGTAAAGGAAAGGTCTATGGGTTTTGTTCCCGCAGGACGGGAATTATTTTCCCGCCAAATTCTTGCCTTAATATCTTCGGTGGCGTTGGGGTTATCGCGGTCGTAAAAGGCGTAATATTTTGCCGTGCTGCCCGCATACAGTACCACCTTGTATTCGTCAATGGTAACCTTGGTAATGCGATCGTCATCCTCAATTTTTTCCAGCATGGTAAAATAGGAAACCTTGCTGGCGGTTAAATTGCCCCCAAACAGGGAAAGCAGCAGCACCACTGCCGCAACCAACACCAAAATTCCGATAATCGCTTTTCCGGATTTTTTCAAAAGTCATCCCTCCCGTAAAATGTAATCGCCCAAAAGGCGGAAGTTACTAAAGATGTAATTAGTATATCACAACTGCCGCGTTTTTTCTACTGTTTTGCGCCGTATTTTTCCCTTTTTTCCACATAAAGGCAAATTTTTTGGCGTTTTGGCTGATTTTACCACGGGATACTGAAAACAAAATTAAAAACCCGGCTGTTTCTTACGCACTGTTTTTGTTGTTATTTAGGGATAAAAACAGCGCGCGTGCAATTTTATCCGCCATGCGGTACACCAGCCTTAAACGGGTAAGTTCCAACATGCGAAAGGCGTTTTCGCCACGGGGGGAAACCACCCCCATAACGGCAATATCTCCCACGGCGGAAAGGTGCTTTCCCACCCCCTTGCCGGGGAATAGCCCCCCTTTCTTTATCTTAATCAGCCCAATTTCATCCACACCGCCCACACACGCATCCACCGCAATTACAGGGGCGTTGGGATGTAAAATTTTTAAGGTTTGGGTGATAAGGGGCAGTTCCTTTGCGGTTACGGGATGGGCAAGTTCCCCGTAGATATACGCGGGCAGGCGGTAAAATTCTTTAAGGAAACTGCCGATAAGCGGGGATAGGCTATCCCCCATTACCGCATCACTGCCGATACAAACAATCACGGGCGATTGCCCGTGTAACATTCCTTTCAGCGCATCCGCAAGCCCTTGCACACAGGCGGCGGAGGCGACACTATAATTATATTCTTCCATTTCGCTTTCTCCTTTTTTGTAAGGATACTGACCCTTTTTTTCCTGTTTTATACTTGCACGGCAAAAATTTATACCTCTTCTATCGCTACGTCGTAAATAAAACCTTCCCGCAAAGAAAAACACGCCTTTTCCACCCTTCCGTTTTGATAAAACAGCAAAACGTTCTCCCCTTTCCCGGGAAGAACAAACAGCACCTCCCCAAAAAACGCAAAAAAATCCCTTTTTCGGGGCATCAGCGCGCGGCACAAAAAATCTTCGGGTTGGGAGCGCACCAACACCTCTTCCATAAACAGCACGGGGGTTAGCACAGGGGGCAGTTTTGTGGGGTCTTTTTCCGCCGTAGGGTATGCCCTGTACGCAATTACGCTCCCCGTGGAAAAACTGCGCACGGTTACCGTTTGGTGCCGCCTGTGCGTGGGCAAAACGCGCGTAACCGTAAAGCGCTCCTTTTCTATTTTCAAGCCCTGCCCCTTGCCATAGAACAGCAGTTTTCCTTCTTTAGAAAATACCGCGTATGCGCCTTGGGGCAGCGTTTCCGCGTTGCAAAAATCGGATACCCCCTCCCTCCCCACCGGGGCAAAATAACACACCCTTTCCCCCGTGGGCAGCGTGCGCTGTAAAGGCACACAAAAATTGCCCAGCGCAGGCAAGGTATGCCCTAACAACTGCACGGGGGAATAGCAACTATGGGGTTTTACGTATAAAAACACCCTTCCCCCACCCTTAAACAGGCGAAAGAACGGGGGTGGAGAAAGCAAAAAAGCCGGCTCGCACAAAAACAATACGCTTTGCCCCGTTTCCAAAAAGGTAAACTGTACCCCCTCCCCTTGCAGCAGGGTAAATTCGGTAAGATACCCGTTATAAAAGGGAGCGCCACCCCCTAAACGGATTTGCAGGGTGTTTTCCCCGTTTAATAAAATAAATTCCATAAAAAAGCATATGTGAAAGGGTATATTTTCTTTCCCCTTTGGCAATAAATTTTTCTATCCGGGAGGTAAAAAAATATGAATATGCAAAAAAAGAAAACACAAAAAAACGTGCAAATGCTAATACAGTTCATCAGCCGCGGAAAGTCGGAAGGAAAAAATTTAAGCGAACTGTTTTCAGATTACGCAAAAAAAACGGGCAAAGCCAAAGGCAGCATCCGTAACCGCTATTACGAAATCGCCGCCCTTGCCCAAAAAGACGACGCGTTCCGTCAGTCCTTTATGGGGGAAACACTTTTCTCCGTACAAAAAAAACGCACCTTTACGGGCGCGGAAGAAGAAGGGCTTTTACTTCGCCTTTTCACCTTAAAAAGAAAGGGCGTTTCGGTTCGGCAAGCGCTTGCGCTTATGGCAAAGGGGAACCCCACTTTGGCACTGCGCTACCAAAATAAGTACCGCAATTTACTTACCAAAAATCCAGGTTTGGTGTTAAGTGCGGTGGAACGGGTAAAGGGGGAAACGGGCTACTGCTTTAACCCCTACGAAAAACGCAAAGCGGAAAGTTTTGCCGTGAAACAATCCGAAAAAAGCGCGCTGGCAAAAAAACTACTCCGCCTAAAAGCCGAAAATGCAAAACTAAAAGAAAAACTGCTGGCAAAAGAAAGCACCGTGCAAAAAGCAGCCGCCGCCCTTACCCCCACCCCTACGAACGTCCCCACACTTTCCACCCAAACGAAAAAGCAAGCGTGAAAATTATGCTTCTGGCTCGCACGCTACGTCAATCCCTAACTGAACACCTATGCGAAAGCCTTGCTCATAACACCAAACGCACTCTTCCAACCAAAGATTATCGGTTGCGCGTTCCAATTTTTCATATGCTTGTTTTACGCCGCACAAAGTAGAGATTTGCTGTAAAAATTCATCTTCTGCATTCAGCACCTCGTCGGTAAGTTTTTGGTAATCTTTTCCAAGTTTTCTGCCCACAAAAAGATTTGCCCCGTTGCCAATAAATTTACGAATCGCTTGAAAATTTTTCATATTATCCCCCTTTTTTCTATATTATAATAGTCTTTTTGACTACTGTCAAGTCATTTTGACCATTTTCTGTTATAATATCTTTACTAATTAGGAGTTTTTGTAATTATGGAAAAATTTGAACAAGACTACAAAATTAAATTTGTTACCGCGCTTAAGGATTTAAGAGAAGAAAAGGGACTTTCCCAAAAACAAGTTGCCGAACTTTTACAACTACCGATAAGCACTTATGCTAATTGGGAGCAAGGAAGAAGGGAGCCTTCCATAACGGATATTTTCCGCTTATTACAAGTGTTTGATGCTACGGCAAATGAACTTTTTCCGCAAAATTAAAAGATAACACCGCCCCGCCGTGAATTCACGGCGGGGCGGTGTTTTTATTTTTCTATTTTTTCCATAACTATCGCAGGGTGAAAACGCTACCTTATTCTTCCACCTTGCCAAATACCACGGCGGTTCGGCAGGGCAGGTAGGTAAAAAAGCCCAAGCCGTATTCGGTTTCCTGTGCAACGTATTCGTAGGAGGCGTCCACACGGTTATATCCGCCAAATTCTTCTGCATCCGTGGTCATTACCACGCGGTATTTGCCCGCGCCCGTATTTTGGCAGGAAACAAACGTCCGTTCCTGCGACCAAGTGGGGTGCATATTAAACGCAAACAGCAACCCATCGCGTTCAAACAAAATTTCCTTTTTGCTATCGTCCAACCACAAACTGTTTGCGTGGTTTTTGGTAAGCAATCCGTACTTTTTGGCAAAGGCTATCATGGCGCGGTCAAAATTATTTAACCACTCGTATTTCAACAATCCGTTTTCCACCAAGGACCATTGCCGCCTTGCGTGGTGAAAACTCCAACCGTTCCCCTCTCTGGGGAAATCAATCCATTCGGGATGCCCAAATTCGTTGCCCATAAAGTTCAAATACCCGTCCCTTGCGGTACACAGGGTAAGAAAGCGTATCAACTTGTGCATATCTACCGCGGTATCCATTACGGGGGAATGGTAATCCTTGCACATCCCCGTATACATTTCGGCATCCGCCAAGCGGAACATCACCGTTTTATCCCCCACCATGGCTTGGTCGTGCGATTCGGCGTAGCCCACCGCCTTTTCTTTTTCCCTGCCCCCCGTTAGTTCGTGCCAAAGGTAAAACACGTTCCAATTTTCCATGGGAACTTCTTTTAACAGTTTAATCCACATATCGGGCACGCCCATAGCAAGGCGGTAATCAAACCCAAACCCTGCGCTTTGTATGGGCAAGCATGCCCCGGGCATACCGCTCATATCTTCCGCAATCGTGATTGCTTTGGGGTTTAGCGCGTGAATCAAAGCGTTGGCAAGCATCAAATATACGCGCGCATCCACGTTGGTATTCAGCGAAAAATACTGCGCGTACGAAGTAAACGCCACCCCTAACCCGTGGTTTTCGTACAGCATGGAAGTAACCCCGTCAAAACGGAACCCGTCAAAGTGAAATTCCTCTATCCAATATTTTAAGTTAGATAGCAAAAACTGCAATACTTCTATTCTGCCGTAATTAAACAAACAGGTTCCCCAGGCAGAATGCCAGCCGCGTTCGCCCGTTAAAAAATACTGACCTTCGGCGCCGTCTAACATATTTAGCCCTTCCCCCACGTTGGGGCAGGAATGACTGTGCACTACGTCCAAAAGTACCGTGATACCCATGCCGTGCGCTTTGTTGATTAAGTATTTCAGGTCTTCGGGCTCCCCAAACCAATGCGCAGGCGCAAAAAAGTTGGTTACCTGATACCCGAAAGAAGCATAATAGGGGTGCTGTTGCACCGCCATCAGTTGCACGGTGTTATACCCCGCTTTTTGAATGCGCGGTAAGGTAATATCCGCAAATTCGCGGTACGTGCCTACGTCGTATTTTTCCTGCGCCATACCGATATGCGCTTCGTAAATCAAAGGCGCTTTGGGGCGCTTTTTCTTATGGAATTTTTCATCCGTCCAAGGATAGGGCGATTCGGGCGCCCAAATTCTGCCGCACAGTTTCCCCGTGCCTTTATCCTGTTCGGTATAGCGGATATACGCAGGGATGCGTTCAAACCCTTCCCCGTTTTTTACCACCCACAGTTTTACGTACTGCCCGTGGCACAGGGCGTTTTCCCCTGCAAGCGAAATGCTCCAAATCCCGCTATCCCCCTTGGTTAAGGGATGCGAACCGTGATTCCATCCGTTGAAATCCCCAATTAAATATACTGCGTCTGCTTCGGGCAGCCATTCACGGAATACCCATCCGCCGTCTACGCGGTGAAAACCGAAATACAGGTGCGCGTTTGCCGCATCCGTCAACGCTCCGCCCTGCGTAAGTTCGGCGTACTTCCCGTTGTAACGGGAAAGGTGTGAACGGATATCTTCCAGGTGGGGCGTGAGCCACGCATCCGCTTTTTGCAGTTTTTTTATCGCTTTTTCTACGTCTATCATCTTTATCCCCCCTTATCTTTGCTTTCTGCGCGAAAATGTTTTCGCCTGTTTTTCCTTTTTTCAATATAACACAACTTCTGAAAAAAAACAAGGGGGGAAAAGAAATTTTCCCCACCCTTTTTCCTAAAAAACAAAAAGTTTATTTTTTTGTGTTTACACGGTGTGTTCCACCGTTACAATGGGGCAAAAGCATCCATCCTGTTCCCGGACGAAATTTTCCACCCGTTCGCGCAAATCTTCTTTGGCAAATGCGCTGTCAAAAGGCACGGCTACGTCAAACAGTACGTTGGTACGCCTTTCCCCAAACACCATGCGGAAATCGTGCACCGTAAAGCGTTCGTCTAAACTGCGAATAAACGTTTCCACCCGGAATTTTAATCCGTTCACCCGCTCGTCATCCGTTACGATTGGGTCCAAATGCCCCGTTAAAATGATGTTGGTTTCCAGGGCAAATTCGCGTTCTATTTCGTCAACCAGTTCGTGTGAAGTCAGCACATCTACGTTCGCATCCACTTCCACGTGCACGCTGGCAAAATATTTGTTTGGACCGTAGCAGTACACGCTTAAATCGTGTACGCCCAGCACCCCTTCGTGCTTTAATACGCGCGCTTTAATTTCCGCAAGCGTTTCTTCTTCGGGCGAACGGCCAATCAGGTTGGAAAAGGTTTCTTTCAGCACCCCAATCCCCGCCCAGGCAATAAACAGCGAAACAAGTACCCCGGCGTAGCCGTCTAATTGCACGCCCGTCCACTTGCCAATGCAAAGGCAAACCAAAACAACCGAAGTGGAAATACAGTCGGATAAACTATCCACCGCCGAAGCGCGCAAAATGGTGGAATTGATTTTCTTTGCCACCCTGCTGTAATATAGGTAAAGGGCGCATTTTGCTAAAATGGAAGCGCCGAGTACCGCAACCGCCCAAACAGAAAATTCGGTTGCCGAATCCCCCAAAATTTTGCCAAAGGCTTCTTTTACCGTTTCAAAGGCAACCAGCAAAATTACAAACGCCACGATAAGCGAACAAACGTACTCTGTACGTTCATGCCCAAAGGGATGCTCCTTATCCGCAGGCTTTGCGGAAAGCTTAAAGGAAAGCAAGGAAACCGCACTGCTGCCGCAATCCGTTAAGTTATTCAATCCATCTGCAAGCACAGAAACAAAGCCGAAAAGTAGCCCAACCGCCATTTTTCCCGCCGCCAAAAAAACGTTTACGATAATACCCACAATTGCAGTAAAACTGCCCGCTGCGCTGCGCTTTTTATCCAAATTTTCCTGCATGGCTACCCCTCCCCATTTCCGCAAAAATGCGATTTTACAAAAACATGTACAGTATAACATATGCAAAACAAAAAAGCAACTTTGTATAATGGCTTCTTTTTCACATATTCGCTGCGCAGATAATTATAGCAATATTTGCATATTTTTTAACAAGATGTGGTATGGTATTTTCGCCGAAAATGCGCTATGCTTATTTTATAAGCAATCGGATTCGCTTTTTGCGGATTCAACACACAGCATTACTTAGCAGGAGGGCAAATATGTTTATTAAAAAAATGTTAGACCCCAAGTTTTGGGAAAAGGTAAGAACGGAAAAAGTTTACGCGGAAACCGTGCAAACCATTTTGGATATGTACGAAGAAAGCACCGCAAAGGGCATTGAAGAACTACCCTTTACCGTGGCGGCGGATTTTGCCCTTTCGGGGGACCGCAAAACGGGGGAAGAAATTTATTTCAGGCGCAGACGCGCGCTTGCTTCTTCTGCCCTTTTAAGCATGATTTATCCCGAAGAAAAGGCTTATTTTAACACCTTGCAGGACTATATTTTTGCGGTGTGCAACGAATACACGTGGGAAGTACCCGCGCATATCCCCAACATGGTGGATTATAACCCCGACGACATTGACCTTTTTGCCGCCGAAACGGGGTATTGTCTATCCGAAATTTACACCATTTTAGAAGCTCGGTTAGACCCCCTGATAAAAACGCGTATTAAAATGGAAGTGGAACGCAGGATTATCCTTCCTTTCAGCGATTACAACCGCAAGTTTGCGTGGATTGGTTATCACAGCAACTGGGCGGCGGTTTGCGGCGGAAGCGTAGCCGCGGCGTTTATGTACTTATTCCCCGAACGCTACCCCTTGGTAAAACCCCGGATTGACGAAGCGATTAACAACTTCTTGCTTTCCTACCGCGAAAGCGGATACTGTTACGAAGGCGTTTCCTACTGGGAATACGGCTTTGGCTTCTTTGTTTCGTACGCGCAAATGCTGTACGATTTTACGGGCGGAAAAGAAAACCTGTTTGATAGCGAAAAGGTAAAAGCGATTGCCACCTTCCCCCAAAAGGTATTCCTTTCGGGGAACGCGCTGGTTAGTTTTTCGGACGGGGTAATGAGCGGCAAAGTATCGCGCGGTATTTGCCATTATTTGGCGAAAAAGTACCCGGACGCAGTATTCCCCGCCCCGCAGGAAACCGCCTGCCCCATAGACGCTTGCGGCAGATGGTGCATTGCCATCCGCAGCCTTGCGTGGCTGGACCCCACCACCGAAGTAGTGCAAGAAACCCTTACCGATTACAGTAAGGACGCCGAGTGGTTAATTTTCCGCACCCCCGCATACGGATTCTGCGCCAAGGGTGGGTGCAACTGGGAAGCACACAACCATAACGACGTAGCAAGTTTTGTAATCGCCACGGGGGGCAAGCAAGTGTTTGCGGATATCGGCGCGGGCGAATATACCCGTCAATACTTCCAAGACCAATACCGTTACGAATACTTTAACCCTTCCTCCCGCTCACACAGCGTTCCCATTTTATTCGGCAACTACCAAAAGGTGGGTAGAACGCACCGCGCGGAAGGTACGGTTTACGATGGCAAAACCCTTTCCTTTGATTTTGCCTCCGCTTACGAAATCCCCGAAGTGGTTAGCCTAAAACGCGCCTTTACCCCCACGGTGGACGGGGTAACTTTGGTGGACGAAATTACCTATGCGGAAGGCGTAACCCCCAAGGCGGGCGATTACGTAGAACGCTTTGTACTAACCGAAAAGCCCGTCCTTACCCCTAGCGGCTTTACGGTAGGGGGGCTTTCCGCCACCTACACGGGCGCAATTGCCCCCACGATAACCGAACACAATTTCCCCCTTCGCACCGAAACGGGTGAAATGCCTTTAAGCACGGTGTATTCGTTAGACCTTATGGTTACGGAAAAGATTTTTACCCTTACCGTTACCCCCCAAAAGAAATAACTTTCCCCTTTACCGCATATTCCCTTTCAGGAGATTTTTATGTTGCTGGAAAAAATGAAGGACGCCCGTTTTTGGCAAAAAGTAAAAACAGATGAAGCGTACGCGCCCTTACTTGCCGAACTACACCGCCTTTACGCGGAAATTGAAACCGCGCCCATTTTGGAACTTCCCTACACGGTGATGATGGAATTTTCCCGTTCGGGGGACCGCAAAAAGGGGGAAGCGTTTTATTCCGAGCGCCGAAAAATGCTGGTGGTTTCGGCAATTTTAAGCATGATTTACTCCGAAGAACAAAAGTATTTACAGCGGACGGAGGACTGTTTATTTGCCATTTGCAACGAATATACGTGGGTAATCCCCGCGCATATTCCCGATTTGAACGCGTATATCCCCGACTTTATTGATTTAACCGCTGCGGAAACGGGCTTTACCCTTGCGGAAATTTACACGGCGTTAGAAGGGCGGTTATCCCCCTTAATTAAAACGAGAATTAAAATGGAAGTGGAGCGTAGAATCGTAATTCCCTTCTCGTCGCAAAAGCACAACTTTTATTGGATTAACTTTCACAGTAACTGGGCGGCGGTTTGCGCGGGTAGTGTGGGCGCGGCGTTTATGTACCTGTTTCCCGAACGCTTTTATGAAGTAAAGCCCTTGATTGATAAGGCTATGGCAAACTTCCTGCTTTCCTACCGCGAAAGCGGATACTGTTACGAGGGCATTTCGTATTGGGAATACGGCTTTGGCTTTTTCGTTTCGTACGCGCAACTTTTATACGATTTTACGGGGGGAAAAGAAAACCTGTTTGATAGCGAAAAGGTAAAAGCGATTGCCACCTTCCCCCAAAAAGCCTTTCTTTCGGGAAATGCGCTGGTTAGTTTTTCGGACGGCGTGATGGAAGGCAATATCTCCCTTGGTATTTGGCATTTTTTGGCGGATACGTATCCGGACGCGGTGTTCCCCGTTCCCCAGCCTTGCATTTCCCCAAGCCTTGCAGGGGGCAGATGGCATTTGGCAATTCGCGATTTCCTTTGGCTAAATCCCAAAGCGGAAAAAGAACAACCCCTTTTAACCGATTACAGTTTGGACGCCGAGTGGTTAGTGTACCGCACCCCCCGTTTCGGTTTTGCCGCAAAGGGCGGTACGAATTGGGAAGCGCATAACCATAACGACGTAGCAAGTTTTGTGTTCGCGGCAGATGGCAAGCAAGTATTCGTGGATTTGGGCGCAGGCGAATATACCCGACAGTATTTCCAAGAAGAGTTCCGCTACCAATATTTCAACCCTTCTTCCCGTTCGCACAACGTTCCCATTTTGTTTGGCAACTACCAAAAAACGGGTGGAAAGTACCGCGCGAACGGTACGGTGTACGATGGCAAAACCCTTTCCTTTGACTTTGCCTCGGCTTACGATATTCCCGAAGTGGTTAGCCTAAAACGCGCCTTTACCCCCGACGATAGCGGGGTAACGGTTACGGACGAAATTACTTATGCGGCAGGCGTAACCCCTAAAAAGGGAGATTTTACCGAACGCTTTGTTACGTTGGAAAAGCCCGAAATTCAAGGCAATCAAATTTTGGTGGGTGGGGTTACCGCCACCTTTACGGGGGCGGATGCGCCCACCGTTAGCACCGAACTTGCCACCGTTCTTCGCGCGCCAAACCGCACGGTGTACGTGTTGGATTTTGCGGTAACGGGCGAAAAATTCACCCTTCGCATAGAGCCGAAAACCAAATAATTGGCATTTTTTCTGCTTTTCGTTATTTTTTTAGCATTTTTTTATCATTTTTCGCATCAAAAACGCTTGTTTTTTTACCGCCTATCTTGACAAACGCAAGAAAAGGCGGTATAATTTTCCCCATAACCATTTGCTACAAGCAAAAAACACCAAAAATAAGGAGAAAACCACAATGAAACGTAGATTTTTTCAGTTAGGGCTTGCCACTTTGTGCGCGGTTTGCGCGGCAATTAGCGTGTTCACCCTTACGCTAAGCGTTCGTAACGCAAAAGCGTGGGTTGCTTACACCGTTGGTAAGGACTTTAACAAAAACGGTTATTACCACATGGAAAACAAGTTCAACCTTTCGGAGGCGGACGATTTTACCATTGACGCGGAAGTTTGGATTCCTTCCGAACACTACGGCTGGCGAAACGGCGTTCTTTTTAGCGATTACTTAAACGACGGCACCAACGTTCGCGGTTCGTACCTGGAATTTACCGCGCACGGCTATATTTTGGTTTCCATTGAAAACGGGCCCGAATTTAAGTTCGCCACCCAATACATTACCGCTGCGTACGATCCCACCTATTTTGGCGGAGCAAACGATCCGAAATCCGCGCACTTCACCTTCGTTATCGATATGGAGGACGTAAAGGGTTCTAACACCACCACCTATTCGCTGTATATGAACGGTCAGCATTTGGAAACGGTGGATGAAAACAGCCCCTTAATGCTTAGAAAGAACGCGCACTTAAACCAAGGCGAACTTTCTAACTGGGATACCGTTTGTATTGGTGGCGACCGCCGTATCAACAACTCCATGGCGCTTACGGGTAGGGTGCAAAACGTTGCTATGTATAAGGATGTAAGAACGCCCGAAGAAATTGCGGCTTCGGCTTCCGCTTCCACCTTCTCGGTAGATACCACGGATACCAACCTTCTTGCCGCGTACGATATGACGGGTTCTTCCTTTGCAAAGGACTTATCCGCTAACGGCAACGATTTGGTATATCAACCCATCATCGGCACAACCTTTAATGCCAATTATCCCTTGCAACAAAAGGCGAAAATTACCCCCCGCACGATGGAAACGTGGATTTACGTTCCCACCTCCAACTCTTCCTACGTAGGAACCATTTTCGGCAACTATTCGGACGAAGGATCTTCGGTGGCAAGCCTTTCTTTGGAAATTTACTATAACGGTATGCCCCGTTTCTACTACAAAACCCCCTCTGGAACTACCCGTTACGATTTTAGCGAAGTAGACGTACGCACCAACGATTGGGCGCACCTTGCCGTTACGCATAGCGGTAACGAAATCAAACTGTATTTGAACGGACAATTAAAACAAACGGTTACGGGCGTTCCCGATTACAGTTCCGCCCTACCCTTTACGCAAATTGCCCTTGGCGGGGATATTAGAGAAAACAATCCCTGCTACTTTAAGGGATATATGCGCAGCTTCACCGCGTATACGGACGTTAGATCGGATGCGGAAATTACCGCGGACTATAAAAACGGCCCCGCGCTTACGGATGCGGCAATCGCTTGCCATTACGATTTAACCAAGGTAACTGCTTCTACCCACGTGGTGGAAGACGCGTCCTCCAAGGATAACGATTTGGAACGTTTGTGGCTTAGCGAAAGCCTTTTGGATTTGGATAAATACGCGTACTCCTTCGCGGTAATCGGCGATCCCCAAAAACTTTTATACTACGATTTGAAAAACGGTACGGATAACTTAACTTACATCTTTGATTGGCTTTCGGACCCCGACGTAATTCAGGAAAAGAAACTTGCGTACGCGTTCGGTATGGGGGATACCACCGACTCGCGCAACGTGGACGCGGAATACGTTTACGCCGCGCAAGAATTCCAAAAACTGACGGATGCGGGCATTCCTTGGCAATTCGTTCAAGGCAACCACGATGAACTTCCCTACTACGATAAATATTTTGGCGGTAGTGAAAACTGGAAGAATTTGGATATTCACTACTACACGGGAATAAGCGAACGCCCCGGCCGCCAAGACTACTACGTGAACAACCCCAAGAACTTGGGTAGCTTCTACGTAAACTTCACCATTTGCGAAACCGATTGGATGTTCTTTAGCTTTGACTACGGCGTAGAAGATAACATTTTGGATTGGGCAAGCGAAGAAATTGCGAAAAACCCCACCCGTCGCGTAATTATTACCACCCACGCGTATATGGACGCCAACGCGGAATACGTTAGCACCGAGCACGAAAGCTGCCCTTCGGAAATTCACAACACCTATAACAACGGGGACGATATTTGGGAAAAGCTGATTAGAAAGCACCGCAACATTTTGTTAGTGCTTTGCGGACACTGTGGCGCGGACGACGTGGTTTGGCGCCAAGATTACACCGATTGCGGCACCAAGGTTACCCAAATGTTGGTAGACCCCCAAAACTTCGATCCCACCTACGATTACAAAACGGGGATGGTTGCCCTTCTGCACTTTACCGAGGACGGCAGAGATGTGGGCGTAGAATACTACTCCACCGTTCGTAAACAATACTTCAAGTTAAAGAACCAATTTGAATTCGACTTAATCGATTACTACGGCAACGGCATTTACGAAGTACAATCCATCCCCAACGCGGATGGAACCACCACCCTGCGCTACCTTTACACCAACGGCACGTACGAAGACGTAATCGTTGGTAACGTTGGCGGCGGCGGACGTCCCGGCGCAGACGGGGAAGACGGTAAGGACGGCGAGGACGGTCAAACCCCCTTCATCGGTGAAAACGGCAACTGGTGGATTGGCACCACGGATACGGGCGTAAAAGCGCAAGGGCCCCAAGGAGAACAAGGCGTACAAGGCCCTGCGGGTACGAACGGCACCAACGGCACCAACGGCACCAACGGTACGAACGGTACCAACGGTACGGACGGCCAAACCCCCTATATCGGGGATAACGGCAACTGGTGGATTGGCACCACGGATACGGGCGTAAAGGCGCAAGGTCCCCAAGGTGAACAAGGCGAAACGGGACCCCAAGGCCCTGCCGGCGCAGACGGAGAGAACGGCACGGACGGTAAAAACGGCAGTTCGGGTTGCAAAAAAGCCGCAACAAAAACCTTGGCACTGTTTGCCAGCGTTATGGCGCTTGCCGGCGTAATGCTGTTTGGTAAAAAGAGATAATTTTGATATAGCCCCACGGTTTCCCGCGGGGCTATATAAAAAACTACCATTTATTACAATGAGGATAACTTATGCGCGTTCAGTTTAAGGACGGGGTTTACGAAGGCATGGTAAACCAAAACCAACAACCCGCAGGCCGCGGCGTATACACCTATCAAACCGGAGCCGTTTACGAAGGAACCTTTATTGAGGGTAAGCGTGCGGGTTTTGGCGTTATCACCTATCCCGGGGGAACCCGATACGAGGGCGAATGGAAGCACGACAAGTTTTACGGACACGGCACCCTGTTTTACCCCGACGGTTCCAAGCACGAAGGAGAATTCGTAGAAGGCGCAAAATACGGCTACGGCACCTTGCATAACGCGAACGGAACGATAATGCAGGGCAATTGGAAAAACGGAAAGTTGCACGGCAAAGGACTTCAAACCTTTGCGGACGGAGATCGGTACGAGGGTGAATTTGTAGAAAATGCGTTCTCGGGCACGGGCACGTACATCGCCGCGGACGGAACGAAAACCGAAGGCACCTGGAAAAATGGCGAGCCTCACGGAAAATGTTCCATTCTTTTTGCAAACGGCAATCGCTATGACGGGGATATGGCCGAAGGCAAAATCACGGGCAAAGGCAAAATGCAGTATGCAAACGGCGATATATACAACGGCGCGTGGGTAGACGGTCTGATGCATGGCGGCGGCGAATTTAAGTACGCGAACGGAAACAGTTATTGCGGATTTTTTGCAGACGGGGAACGCAACGGTTTTGGCCTTATGCAATACGCGGACGGAAAACAATACCATGGCAACTGGAGAAACGGTAGTTGGGATGGGAGCGGCACCTTGATTCTCCCCAATAAATCCACTTATGTGGGTGATTTTTGGGACGGCCGTTTTTGGGGCGAAGGAATTTTCACCTTTTCGGACGGCTCAAAATATGCAGGTCAGTTTGCCAACGGAAAAGAGCACGGCATCGGAGTTTATGTGTCTTCGGACGGAAGAAAAGTCCAAGGAAGATTTGAAAATGGCAATTTTATAGAAAAATTATAACCATAAGGAAATTAATTTTTTTCATTTTAAGGAGAACGAATTATGAAAACCAAGCGCATCACTCAACTTTTGTTAACCTTTGCGTTTGCACTGTGCATGGCAGTTGCAACCTTGCTGACGATTTCCCCTGCCGCAAAGGCTTACGTTACGTACAGTACGGGTAAGGACTTTAACAAGCAAGGGTACTACCACATGGAAAACAAGTTAAATCTTGCCGAGGCGGACGATTTAACCATTGAAGTAGAAGCCTGGATTCCCTCGGAGCATTTCAGCTGGAACAACGGCGTGCTGTTTGGCGATTACGACAACCACGGCGCTAACGTTTCTGGTATGTACTTAATGTTTGCAGACCAAGGCTTTATTAAGCTTTCTACCATGTTTGCACAGTCCTTCACCTTCAAGACCAACTATTTTGATTATATGGGCACCGCCGAAAACCCCACCTCCGTTCGTCTTGCACTGGTTATTGACGTGGAAAACGTGAAGGGCGCAGGCACCACCGTTTACAAGCTGTATATGAACGGCGTTTGCACCGAAACCTTAACCGAAGATATGGAGATTATGGACCGTCCGGGCGCGCACCTATCCCAAGGTCAATTATCTTCTTTAAGGGAAATTTGCGTTGGGGGGGATTACAGCGGACATACCTTCCAAGGTAAAATTCAAAACTTTAGCGTGTATAAGGACGTAAGAACGGATGCGGAACTGGCGATTTCGGGTAACAAGAACAACGCCTTCGCCGTAGATGCATCGGATGCAAACCTGCTTGCCGCATACGATATGACGGGAAACACCTTTGCAACCGACCTTTCGGGCAAATCCAACGACTTAGTATATCAACCCATGGTGGGCACTACGTTCACCAACGATTCTCCCTTGCAACAAGTTTCTAAGGTAAAGCCCCGCACGGTAGAAACGTGGATTCACGTTCCCGTTTCGCACACCGGTGACGTAGGCGTTATTTACGGTTGCTGGGATAACAAAGGCTCTAACGCGGATACCTACAACTTTGAAATTATTGCGGGCGGTAAACCCCGTTTAACGGTAAGAACGGTAAACACGATCAGGCAGTACACCTTTGACCAAGTGGACGTACGCACGAATAATTGGGCGCACGTTGCGTTAACGCACACGGGTACCGAACTAAAGCTGTATTTGGACGGGGTACTGAAACAAACCATAACGGGCGCGGAGGATTTTGCAAGCGGCTTGCCCCATACCCAACTTGCGGTTGGCGGGGATTTGCGTATAAACGAAACCTGGGGGGAAAACCCCTGCTACTTTAAGGGTACGATGCGCGACTTAGCGGTATTTACGGACGTAAGAACGGATGCGGAAATTGCTGCGGACTACAAAAAATTATCCCTTTCGGCGGATAATTTGGCTGCTTATTACGACTTATCGCAAGTTACCCCTACCATGAACGCCGTAGCGGACTCCTCCCCCAAGGGCAACAATTTGGAACGCGTTTGGCTTTCCGAAAGCGGCTTGGATTTAAGCAAATATTCTTACTCCTTTGCCGTTCTTGGCGATACCCAAAAATTGGTGTACTACGATTTAGCAAACAAAACGAATAACTTAACTTACATTTTTGACTGGCTTTCGGATCCCGAAATCATTGAAAAATACAACATAAAACACGTACTTGGCATGGGCGACACCGTAGATACGCGCGATTCTGATAAGGAATACACCTACGCGCAATCCCAATTCCAAAAACTTACGGCTGCAGGCCTGCCTTGGCAATTTGTTCAGGGGGACCACGACTTGGTTTCCAATTACGATAAATATTTTGGGGATAGCGAAAACTGGGATAGATTAGATATTCACCATTATTCGGGCCCCAGCGAACGCCCGGGCGTTGGAAATTACTACATCAACAACTCCGAAAGTTTGGGGAACTTCTACGTAAACTTTACCGTGGGCGAAACCGATTGGATGATTTTCAGCTTTGACTTTGGTGCGGAAGATAACATCTTACAGTGGGCAAGCGAAGAAATTTCCAAAAACCCCACCCGCCGCGTTATTATTACCACGCACGCGTATATGGATGCGCAAGGCGAACTCGTAACGGATACCACCAGCCGCGCACCTTCTTCCACCCACTACACCTATAACGACGGGGATGATATTTGGCTGGAACTTATCAATAAACACCGCAATATCGTAATGGTTCTTTGCGGCCACAAATGCGATAACACGGGTAATATCGTTTGGCGTCAGGACCGCACCTACTACGGCACCAAAGTAACCCAAATGCTGGTAAACCCCCAAGACTTTGATATGAACAATAATTGGGAAACGGGTATGATTGCTATGCTGCACTTTACCGAGGACGGCAGAGATGTGGGCGTGGAATACTACTCTGCAGTTCGCGACAAATATTATAGAGCGGTAAACCAGTTTGAATTTAACTTAATTGATTACTACGGCAACGGTATTTACGAAATTTTAACCATTCCGAATGCAGACGGCACCACCACCCTGCGCTACCTTTACACCAACGGTACGTACGAAGACGTAGTAATTGGCGGTGTGGTAGAAGGCGCAGACGGAGAAGACGGTAAGGACGGCGAGGACGGCAAAACCCCCTATATCGGTGAAAACGGCAACTGGTGGATTGGCACCACGGATACGGGCGAAAAAGCGCAAGGCCCCCAAGGGGAACAAGGCCCACAAGGCCCGCAGGGTGAACAAGGCGAAACGGGACCCCAAGGCCCTGCGGGAACCAACGGCACCAACGGAACCAACGGCGCAGACGGTAATACCCCCTATATCGGGGATAACGGCAACTGGTGGATAGGCACCACGGATACGGGTGTAAAGGCGCAAGGTCCCCAAGGGGAACAAGGCGCACAAGGCCCTGCGGGTGAACAAGGCGAAACGGGACCCCAAGGCCCTGCGGGTGAACAAGGGGCAACCGGACCCCAAGGCCCTGCCGGCGCAGACGGAGAGAACGGCACGGACGGCAAAAACGGCAGTTCGGGTTGCAAAAAAGCCGCAACAAAAACCTTAGCACTGTTTGCAAGCGTTATGGCGCTTGCCGGCGTAATGCTGTTCGGCAAAAAGAGATAAAAGTAACCAAAAAGGAAACCTTCCTTAAAAAACCAAAACGGCGGGCGAAAGCAAGAAATTGCTTTCGCCCTCCGTTTTTTCATCCGTTCAGCGAGTTTGGTTGGATTGCCGTTTGGCGCTTCTTCGCTCTTAACGAATGCCCGTTTTCCATTGGCTTTGGGGTGCGCTTCCCTATTCCCCTTTCCCCTGCAAGGAAAGGTCCTTTCTTATATTTCTTCTTACGCGGTTTATATGCCGTTCAAAATCCCCGTTATCTAATAGTTCGGTTAACACGTATTGCATAAAGGTGGGAACGGTGCAAGAATAAAAACCTAATTTTTCTTCGTAAACCCCCACCAAATGCTTTGGTAATACCATATACCCAATTCTAAGGGAAGGAGAAATGGTTTTGGAAAAGGTATTCAAATAAATCACGTTATCCCTATCCGTAAGCGAAAACAGCGTTTCGGTGGGCTTGGTGGAAACCGAAAATTCGGATTCGAAATCGTCCTCAATGATATACCGCCCCTGCCTTCCCGCCCAGCGGATATATTCGTGCCGTTTGGAAGCGGTTGCGGTTACCCCACTGGGATAACTACGGAAGGGGGTGGTGTGCAACACGTCCGCTTGCGTTTGCTTTAGCGCGGCGCTACCTATCCCCGTTTGCGTTAGGGGTAACAGTTCGTAGCGCACTTCGGTTGCCTTATATACCTGCTCTATTTTTTTGTACGAAGGGGTTTCTATGGCGAATACGCGGTGCCTACCCAGTAGGTCCACGATTAGCCCGTATAGGCTTTCCGAACCCGAACCCACGATAATTTGTTCCACGTTTACCGAAATACCGCGATTGCGCTGTAAATAGCGTTGTACCGCCTCCCTTAATTCCGCAACGCCGCGGTTGGGGGATTTTTCCAGCAACGTTTCCCCGTGTTCGGTTAATACTTTGCGCATGGTTTTGCTTAACACCGAAAGGGGGAAATCGGGGTAATCGTGCCTGGTGGGATAAACGTCGTGATACTTAAGCGCGGGCTTTGCCGCTGCGGCGAACCCGTCCTGTTTGCGGAAGCAAACGGAAAAGCCACTCCGTTCGCGGGGCTCAATATACCCTTCCTCACTCAAAAGCCCGTACGCGTGCTCCACGGTAATGGTGCTTACCCCCGTTTCTTCGGCTAAAGCGCGGATAGAAGGCAATTTTGCGCCATACGGATACCCTTCGTTTACGATGTCCTCCCGAATTTGGCGGTATAATTGCAAATATACGGGGCGTTGTTCTTTATCTACTACGTATTTCATCTGTATATATAATTTTCTCCAAAACTGATTATTTTCATATCTACAAAAATATTGTATACTATATCCATCAAGATGTCAAGGGGGTAACGGGTTATGCCACGCGAAAAGCAAAAGAAAATTGCGGTTATTAACGATTTTTGCGGTTTTGGGCGTTGTTCGCTTGCGGTATCCTTACCCGTAATTTCCGCTTTGAAGGTGCAATGCTGCCCCCTGCCCACCGCCATTTTTTCCAATCACACGGGGTACGAAAGTTTTTTCCGTACGGATTATACCCGCCATATGCAAGAATATTTCGCGCAATGGAAAAAGTTAAACCTTTCCTTTGACGGAATTCTTACGGGCTTTTTGGGTTCCCCCAAACAAATTGGCATCGTAAAAGAATTTTTGCAAACGTTTAAGGGGGAACGCACCCTTACGGTGGTAGATCCCGTGATGGGGGATAACGGCAAGCTGTACCACTCCTACCCCACCGCGCTTGCCCGCCAAATGGCGTCCCTTCTTCCCTACGCGGATATTATCACGCCCAATTTAACCGAAGCGTGCATTCTATCAAACACCCCGTACAATGCGGATATGGACGTGGAAGAACTGACCGCGCTTTGCCAAAAGCTAAGTGCTATGGGGCCAAGCCGCATCGTGATTTCGGGCATAGAATGGGGGGAAGATTTGCTGAACTTCGTTTTTGAAAGGGGAAAACCGCCCCAAACCGTAAAGGAACACAAAACGGGTTCCTGCCGCGCGGGAACGGGGGACGTGTTTTCTTCCATCATTGCTGCGGACGTAGTCAACGGCGCGAATTTCACCCAAGCCGTTCGGCACGCTTCCGCCTTTATTGCCAAGGCGCTTCGCCATACCGCCGAAATGGATTTGCCCAAAACGGACGGCGTTTGCTTTGAAGAATTTTTAAGTGAAATAGGAAGGTTCCCCACCGATGAAACGTAAAAAAACACGGCTTCTTTGCCTTGCGGGCGTTTTTACCGCGCTGGTTTTCGCGGTTACCGCCTATTTGCATATTCCCACGAAAAACGGGTACGTACACGTGGGGGACGGACTAATTTACCTTGCCGCTTGCCTTTTGCCTTGGCCGTACGCTATGGCGGTGGGCGCGGGGGGTGCGCTTCTTGCGGATTGCCTTACGGGGTTTGCCATTTGGGCGCCCAGCTCGGTCGTGATTAAAGGGCTTACCGCTTTGCTTTTTTCCAATAAAGGGAAAACCGTTACCTGCCTTCGCAATTATTTGGCGCTTGTGCCTGCCGCCCTTCTTTGCGCGGGCGGATATTACTTATACGAATGGCTACTATTCGGCAACCCCGTTACCCCCCTTTCGGGAATCCCTGCTTCGCTAATACATTCGGCAACCAGCACCGCGCTTTTTATCGCCCTTGCGCTTGCCTTTGATAAAATAAAATTGAAATCCAAACTGATAGGAGAATAAGAGTATGATGACCCTAACGTACGCTGCAGAATCTTCCATTTATATCAATATGACCAACCGTTGCCCCTGCGCTTGCACCTTCTGTTTGCGCCATAATAAGGACTACGTATTTGATTCGGATTCTTTGTGGCTGGACCGCGAACCCACCGTAAAAGAAGTGTGCGAAAGCATTGATACTTGGGATTTAACCAAGTATAAAGAATTCGTTTTTTGTGGGTACGGCGAACCCACCGAACGCCTTTTCGATATTTTAGAAGTCGCTAAATACATCCGCTCCAAATGCGATTTGAAAATTCGCATCAACACCAACGGCTTGGCAGACCTAATTTGGCAACAATCCACCGCGCCCAAGTTGCAAGGGCTAATCGACACGGTTTCCATCAGCTTAAACGCAACGAATAAGGAGGACTACTTAAAGGTGGTTCGCCCCAAATTCGGCATAGAATCGTACGAAGCAATGCTGAAATTTGCAAAAGATTGCACCGCGTACGTGCCTTCGGTTATCATGACGGTGGTAGACGTAGTAACCAGTAAGGAAGAACAAGAACTGTGCCGTAAAATTTGCGAATCGGTGGGCGCAACCTTGCGCGTTCGCCCGTATATCGAGGACTAATCGTAAACCGTTTCGTCCGTATATTGAAGACGAATTGCAAACCGTTTCGCACGCATCCCAAGTTGTCTTCGGCAGAGAAAACAATGCGGATATTTCCCTTTCCGGGAAGATTCCCCGCAATATCCCGCCGCTTACGAAAGGTTTTATTATGAAAGAAGAATGTTTAATTTGTGGCGCGCCGCTTATTTATTTAGACGGTGAACAAGAAGCCCAATGCGTCGTTTGTAAAAAGAAGGAAAAAACAAGAACGGTTTGCAAAAACGGACATTACGTTTGTGATGCTTGCCACACCAAAGGGATTGACGGCATTTTTGCCGTTTGCCTTTCCGATACCTCTAAAAACCCCATGGTGATAATGGAAAAACTGATGAGTTTACCCTTTTGCCATATGCACGGCCGCGAACATCATATTATGGTGGGCGCCGCGCTTTTAACGGCTTATAAAAATGCAGGTGGTAAAATCAACCTTGCAAAAGGGCTTGCCGAACTGAAATCCCGCGCGGAAAAAGTTCCCGGGGGCGCTTGCGGTTTTTGGGGCGCTTGTGGCGCAGGAATTAGCACGGGTATGTTTCTTTCGGTTATCACCGAAGCAAATCCGCTTGCCCATAAACCGTGGGGACTTGCTAACCAAATGACGGGGAAATCTTTGGATGCCATCGGCAAAATCGGTGGTCCGCGTTGTTGTAAGCGCAATTCTTATACGGCTATTTTGCAAGCAGTGGCGTTCGTAAAAGAAAATTTAGGCGTAGAAATGGAAGTGCTTCCCGTTACGTGTTCTCGCTTTATGAATAACAATCAATGCAAAAAAGAGGGGTGCCCGTTTTGGAAAAAAGAAAAATAGCCTTTCTTTGCGTGCATAATTCTTGCCGTAGCCAAATTGCCGAAGCGCTCGGAAAAAAATTTTTAAGCGAAAAGTATGACTTTTATTCGGCAGGAACGGAAACGAAGGACAAAATCAATCCGGACGCCGTAAGACTTATGAAACGGCTTTACGGAATTGATATGGAGCAATCGCAATATCCCAAAACCGTAGATAAACTTCCCAAAGTGGATATGATGATTTCTATGGGTTGTGGGGTAAAATGCCCCAATATTCACAAAGCCTTTGATGCCGATTGGGGGTTAAAAGACCCCACGGGATGCAACGACGAATTCTTTATTCACATTATTAAAGAAATAGAAACTCTTGTGAAAAAATTATAAAAATATATGAAAGAATCTCTCCGCCTTTGGTGGGATGATAAACCGCCTTACGGTGGATGAGATACACCTTCGGTGATGATATACCAAGCCTGTGGCTTGGATAAAAACTTGCGACAAGTTTCTACTTGTCGCATTTTTTGGTAACGTCCTTTGCTTTTTTGCAAGCAAAAAAGCAAGACCAAAGGCCTTGCTTTGACGTGGTGCGGGTAATAGGATTTGCAAGGAGTGGGCTTGCCCCACGACGGATTAGCGAGAGCGCAGGCAAAGCCAAGCGGAGCGTCACGTTATTTCGATATTCCGCCTTACTTACGCGATAAGGCAAGGCTTTCAAAAAAGGAAGGTTTGTTTTTTGCCAAAGAGCAAAAAAACAAGCCTTTCGTTAATACGAAAGACTTTCATAAAAGATAGGGCTCCCAAGAAGATTTTTCTAAAAGAAAAATTTTTTTGGGAAAAAGGAAAAGCAGGCCGTAACGTCCTTTGCTTTTTTGCAAGCAAAAAAGCAAGACCAAAGGCCTTGCTTTGACGTGGTGCGGGTAATAGGATTTGCAAGGAGTGGGCTTGCCCCACGACGGATTAGCGAGAGCGTAGGCAAAGCCAAGCGAAGCGTCACGTTATTTCATCCTCCGTTTTTCCTGCGCCCTTTCGTAAAGCCTTTGCAAAATGCGAAGGGATGTTTTTTGCCATAAGGCAAAAACAAAGCCCTTTGCTAAATAGCAAAAGGCTTTATGTTCGTGGTGCGGGTAATAGGATTTGAACCTACACGAAGTTGCCCCCACTAGAACCTGAATCTAGCGCGTCTGCCAGTTCCGCCATACCCGCAAATATGGTGGGAAGAAACCTTCCTTAACCAATCGCTTGCTTATTATATCCGTTTTTTTAGTTTTTGGCAAGGGTTTTTGCCCCTATTTTGCAAAATTTCGCAAAAATTTTCCGCTTTTTGCTCCCTACCTTTCTTCCTCCGTCCTTAATTTAGCCCTATCGGCTTTGGAAGTAATCGTTCTGCCAAACGTTTTTTTATACAGGTGGCTAACGTAATTGGGGTCCGTATAACCAAACCGCAAACATGCTTCCTTTAATTTTAATCCTTCCTTTTCCATCAAGTTTTTCACACCGCTTAACTTCGCGTGATTCACGTACGAAATCAAAGTAATCCCTTCCGCTTTTTTGAACTGCCCGCATAGGTACCCCGGGGTTACCCCCAAATACCGGGCAACTTCTCTTTGGGTTAACGGCTGGTTCAATCGCTTATAAATATACTTCTTGGCGCGTAGGGAAAGAACTTGTCCTTCTTTGAAATTTTCTCCCCCTTCCGCGCGGAAAATTTCATCAATTTTACAAAGAACGGAAAGTGCCGCGTACGTACTTTTCGTGGGGGAATCCAGAAATAAATAGGGTTTATAAATCAGCGCGTCAAGCAGCCGTTCAATTTCCTCCGTTTTTGCGGAAGCCTTGGTTAAAAAGGGTAGCAAAAGCCCTTTTTCGCCCCCAACAATCTGTGAAAAACAAAAACGCGCGGTGTGATGACAGTGAAAAGTTTTGCTTTTTACACGCTTTGCGCCCCCGTAGGAGCACATAATGTCCCCTTTGGTCGCCACATAAGTACGCGTTCCGTCCCAAATTTCCAGTTCCCCTTCGGTTAAAAAGGAAACTTCAATTTCGTTTTCCCCCATGGCAATCGTGTTTTCGTACGTATCCGCTTTGTAAACGTGTGCAAAATCCACGGTTGCATTTCCTTTTAATTCTATTGCTTGCATCCCTGCCCCCTTGTTTTCATTGTAACATTTTAGATGAATTTTGTCAAGATTTATGAAAATTCCGCCTTTACTTTTTTCCCTTTGCTTGCTATACTGTATATAGAATCGGGGTTTGGAGGTTGTACCATGAAAACTTTGCAGTTATTGCGCCAAGAAGTAAACGCGCCCCTTACGGGAGATTACGCGCCCTACTACTTCCGCTTTTTAGGATATAAAGATAATTTGGGCTTACCCATTCCCCTTCTTCGCGCACGCGGCATTGCCGCACTGTTCACCCTGCCCACCCCCCACATTTATAAAAACGATTTTATTGTGGGGAACACCCGTTGCTACGCAGTTTCGGCAGATAAAGAAGAATTGGAATATGCGGCACGCGTGGTAAACGATTTTGGGCTGCGCGGTTTCGGTACGAATGCCGACCACTTTGCGCCCGATTACAAAACCGCCCTTGCCGAAGGGATTACGGGTACCATAGCACGCATTGACGCATCCTTAAAAACCCACGCGGCAGACGAAAAGAAAACCTTAACTTTAACTTCCATGAAAATTACTATGGAAGCCTTTTTGCTACGCGCAAAAAACTATCGCGATACAGCCCTAAACTTAAAGGGTACGGATGGCTACGATACCGAAAAACTGCATTTTATTGCAGAGAACATCACTGCCCTTTTAAGCGGTGCACCCCAAACCTTTGCCCAGGCTTTACAACTGGTTTGGCTGATTCACACCGCCTTTTATGCCGAAGGCAGGGCGGCAATGGCACTTGCGCGTATGGACCAGTACTTATACCCCTATTATAAAAAGGACGTGGAATCGGGCGTTTTAACGGATGAACGCGCGGTAGAACTGTTACAAAACGTATTTACTAAAATTCCCACGAACGACGTAGTGAACATTGTAATCGGCGGTAAAGGCTTGGACGAAAAATCACAGGTAAACGAACTTTCCTATTTGATAATTGAAGCGGTAAAAACCTGTAACGCGCCCGGGCCCAACCTTTCGGCGCGCATCACGCCCGATACCCCGGACGAATTTATGATTGCCTGCTTAAAAAGCATTGGCACGGGGCTTGGATACCCCGCTTTGATGAATGATGAAGTGAACATTCCCGCCCTTTTAGCCTACGGCTACAAAAAGGAGGACGTATACGACTACTGCATGGTAGGTTGCATTGAAAACTTTATTACGGGCAAGCAGCCCCCGTGGTCGGACGGTCGGTTTGATTCCCCCCGCTTTTTTGATTATATCTTCTTTAACGGCGTAAGCAAATTTAACCGCTCGGTTGGCCCCGTAACGGGGAACATTGAAAAAATGACTTGCATGCAAGATTTTACGGATGCAATGGAAAAACAAATGCGCCGCGGCGTTGCCGAATACTACGCATATTTTATGGCGCACAATAGCCGCATTAACCAAGAATACTATTCCGAACCCTTCCTTTCCTGCTTCTGCCGGGACTGTATCGGTAGGGGGTTAGATATCAACAACGGGGGCAGCGTTTATCCTTCGGTACACGGCGCTGGGCTTATGGGGGTTGGCACCTTTGCGGATTCCATGGCGGCGATTGAACACACCGTCTTTATAGAAAAATCCCTTACCTTACCCCAAATTCGGGATGCGCTTGCCGCAGATTTTGTGGGGTACGAACATGTGCAACAAAAACTGATTTCCGCCCCCAAATACGGCAATAACGACCATTTTGCGGATAAATACGCGGTTTGGTTTTTGGATGTACTGGGGGGCGAATTCAAAAAGTATAAAACACGGGATGGCGGCGGTATTTACGTTGCTATGGCGGCAAACATTCACAACGTGCTGCTCGGCAGGGAAATCAACGCCACGCCCGATGGCAGAAAGGCGGGTACACCCCTTTCGGATGCGGCAAGCCCCACCTACGGTAAGGACGTAAAAGGTCCCACTTCCACCCTAAACAGCGTTTCTAAACCCCACTACGAAAAGGCGGCTTGCGGTACGGTAATCAATCAAAAATTTTTTCCTTCCGCTTTTTCGGACGAACATATCTTTAACCTGCTTGCTTTGGTACGCACTTACTTCAAAAAAGGCGGGCAGGAAATTCAAATTAACGCTACCTCCCGCGAAGTGCTGTTAGATGCGCTTGCGCACCCCGAAAACCACCAAAATTTGGTGGTGCGCGTTTCGGGATTTTCGGACTACTTCGTGCGGCTGGATAAGGACGTGCAACTGGATATATTAAACCGCACGCAGCAGGGCGGCTGATATGAAAAGCGAAACTTTGGCGTGCGAAAACGTACCGCCCATAGAGGCTGATATGAAAAGCGAAACTTTGGTGTGTGAAAACGCACCGCCCATAATTGCCAACGTGCAACATTTTTCCTTGGGGAACGGCCCGGGTATTCGTACCACCGTGTTTTTTAAGGGTTGCAATTTGCATTGCCCGTGGTGTCATAATCCCGAAACCGTACCGTTTGCCCCTACCGTACTGACGTATGAAAAAACAGGCGTTACCGAAGTATGCGGCAAGCCGATTTCGGTGGATGCCTTGCTTGGCGAAATTATGGAGGACGCCGACTACTACGCGGAAAGCGGCGGCGGTGTTACCTTTAGCGGCGGGGAAGTTTTGCTGCAAGCAGATAGCGTTGCGCCACTTGCCCGTAAAATTAAGGAAAACGGGTTACACCTAATCGTAGATACCGCAGGCTGCGTTCCCTATTCCGCTTTTCGCAAGTTAAACCCTTTTGTGGACGAATATTATTTTGACTATAAATCCGCAAATGCAGAAAGGCTAAAAAAAGCGGCAGGCGCAGACGCAACGCTGATTACCCAAAACCTAACCCGCCTAATTGCAGAGGGTAAAAAAGTGCGCGTTCGCATCCCCTTAATTCCCGGCTTTAATACCCAAAAGGGGGAGATAACCGGCATAATCAACGCCCTTATCGCCTTGGGTATACCACACGTAGACATTCTACCCTTTCACCGCTTGGGAAAAAGCAAGTATACCGCAATGAAAAAAACCTACGCGTACGCAGATACCCCCCTGCTTACCCAAAAAGAACTGCAAAACATAATTCAAATTTTGGAAAAACACTTCACCGTAAAGGTGGAAAAACACTAAAACAAAGGGCGGTTTTCGCCAAAAAAAATATATAAATCTTTTAGCCAAAGGAGTGAACAATGAGCAAAGTAAAAGCAGCAGTATTCATGGGCCCCATGAAGGATTTTGAAGTAAGAGAGTTTGACGTGGTTTCCGCGCCCAAGGGCTACGCACGTATGGACTTAATTGCAAGCGGCGTATGCGGTACGGACGTACACATGCATAACGGCAAGCTTGCCGTGGGATTCCCCAGCATTATCGGGCACGAATTTGTGGGCAGAATTTCGGATTTGGACGAAAAGGAAGGTGCGGCTTTCGGCTTAAAAAAAGGGGACGCGGTAATTGCGGATATTGCCCTTCCTTGCGGAGAATGTTTGCTTTGCAAAAGTGGGGACGACGCAAACTGCGTGAATATGAAAGTAACCAACGGGGGCAGTATTTTTGAATCCCCCTACCTTTACGGGGGTTATACCGAAGTAAACTTTACCCCCCTTACCAACTTAATTAAAATTCCCGAAAGCGTAGACCCCGTTGCTGCGGCGGCGTTTGCTTGCCCCGGTCCCACGGCAATCCACGCAATTTCCTTGGCAAAACAAGCAGGGGTGGATTTTAGTAAAATCAACGTTGCAGTGGTGCAAGGTCTTGGTCCCGTTGGCATGTTTGCGGTTGCTTACTTAAAGCGCATGGGTATTCCCAAGGTTTACGCCATTACTTACGGCAGGGATGAAAAGCGGGAAGAACGCGCAAAAAATATTGGTTGCGACCGTGTTTTTAATTTGAAAGAAGAGGATGTAACCGCGCTTTTGCAAGCAGAAAACGGTGGCCTTGGCGTGGACCTTTGCTTTGAAGCCTCGGGCGCACCCACCGCCCTTCCCATGGGCATCAACGTATTAAGAAACCGCGGTGTGTACCTTGTTCCCGGGCAGTACAGCAACTCGGGCGGTATTGAAATTCAACCCCAGTTGATTACTTTTAAGGCGCTGCATATTATCGGCTCTTCGCAATACTCGGTATGCGACGTAAAAACCTACCTTTCCTTTTTAGAAGCAAACCCCGATTTGCTCCCCAAAATTAAGGATTTAACCGACCGCTACACGGTAGAACAGATTAACCAAGCCTTTGCGGATGCAAAGGCGAAAAAGAACGTAAAAACCCTGCTGGTAGCACAAGAAAATTTGTAAACACCAAAAAAATAAATGAAAAAAAGCAATCACGAAAACGTGATTGCTTTTTGTTTTTTCGTACTTTTTTTGTTCTTGCGCCGTTTCGTATGCTTTTTTGCGGCGTTTCTTTCTAAAAATCTTCCCTTCCCAACAGATAATCTACGGAAACATCCAAAATATCCGCTATCGCCGCAAGTTTTTCCAGCGTTGGTTGGCTGCTTCCGTTTTCATAACGGATATAGGATGGTTGCGTAATATGTAACAGTTTTGCCATATCCCGCTGGGTATACCGGCAAGCAAGGCGTTCCTGTTTCAGTCTTTTTTGAAAAATCTCCATGCCACGTCTCCTGTGCTTGACAATTATAACAAACCGCTATATAATTTAACTATTATATAGCAAGTTGCTATCAAATTTGTACAGCAATACTTCGCTGCCCATACAAAGGAGGATCACATGAAAAGAAGAATCGCAGTATTAGTTATCATCATGTTGTTAGCCATTGTGGGCGCAGGGTGTTCTTGGCAGGGCAATCCTACCCCTACCCCCACACCCACACCTACACCCAGACCTACCCCTACTGCAACACCCACGCCTTCGCCTACGCCTACACCCACGCCAAGCGTACAGGAAGTTCTTACACCCTTTACCAAGGCAGAACAACAATTATACGCAGGCGGCTTTACGCGTACCAACGAACGCGACCTTTCTGCTTCCGAGCAGTATTATAATGGGCTTAGTTATGAGCCCACAGATTCGTATTATGATGAGGATTACGAGGTTTCTTATAAAAAAGTAACCGCAACCACTTCTTACGACGATTTGTGCACTTTTGGTGCAAATGACGACTTGTTTTATCCCGGCGCCCTGTTAAACTTTAACAATATGGCACCCATTGAAATAGACCGCGCCCCCTTAACCATTTCCCTACGCGGATTGGAAGGAACGAACAATAAGTCTGAAAAAAATCTTTCTACCACAGTACAAAACCCCAATTTGGCGACCGTGCGCAACGCCATAAAAGGATTAATCAGCAGCAACGTTTCCAGCACTGCCGAAATTCCCGCACAAATTTCCATGGATATTAAGGAAATTAAAAGCGAGGAAGAATTTAACTTAAATTTGGGTTTTGGTTTGCAAGTAAGCAAATTTCACGTTGCAGACGAATTTAACCTTGCAAAAAACAAAAAACAAACGCACTTTGCCATCATCTTAAAGCAAACGTACTTTACGGTAGACGTAGTGCGCCAAAACAGCAATCGCGGTGAATATCAGTTTTTTGCAAACAATGTTTCTGCGGAAAATGCCCGTGCTATCGTGGGGGAAGATAAAATCCCCGTATACTGCAACTCTGTTGCTTATGGTAGAATTGCAATTATTTCGGTTTCTTCTAACTACACCTTTGACGAAATTAAAAACAAATTAACTTTGGGCTGGGGAAAAATGAGCCAAAACCCCGGCAGCAGTGCAAGCAAAGGGCTTTCTGTTGATTTTGAACTGGAAATTGAAAACTTAGCAAAAAACCAGGACGTAAACATTAACGCTTTCGTATACGGCGGCAGTGAAGAAATGGCTTACGGGGCATTAAACGTAACCGGGGTGGACGAAATTGCAAATTTGTTTAATCAAAATGAAAACGTTGAATCCGTTTGCGGTCTACCCATTTCCTACTCCTTCCGCCATTTGGACGGCAGCCTGGCTAAATTTCAATCCACAAACGAATATATTGTAAAGGACGTAAAATACGTACCCAAATATATTGCAGACTGGTCTTATTTAGATGAATTGGTGGAAAGCCAAGAAATCCGCAAATTAACCGAACTGAAATTAGACCTAAACGGGATGTACACCACCCCCAACGCAAACAAACTGATTACCGTTCCCCAAAACATTGAAAAGTTGGAAATTGTTGGGCCAAACGATATTCGGGATAACGTGGTATACAATAACCTTTCGGTTGCCATTGCCTCCCGAACCAAACCCTTAACTTTACACCTTACCAACATTTCGGCAAACGGCGTTACAACCTTGTTGGAAACCGGAAAGGAAATAGAAAATAATACGCCCATTTCAAAATACGCCCCGCGCCCCTTTATAAAAACCGAATCCTTGGTTCCCATAACCTTGGAAATTGAAGGGGACGTAACAATTACCGGGGGAGAAAACTGTGCAGCGATAGAAGTTCCCAACTTAATCGTAAACGTTGCCGGTATTTTTAACGTTTACGGCGCAAACGGAGTTGCCGAAAAAATTATTAACGGTGCAACGGCAATTACCGCAACCAACGTAACCTTAAAAACCGCAACCCAATACGACCAAGTATTTATCTACGGCGGTAACGGCGTAACCCCCACCACTGCCGGCGCAAACGGCGGTAACGGCGGCGCGGCAATTGTGGCAGAAAATGTAACCGTAAACGCCTTGGGCATGATTTCCATTACCGGAGGTAATGGGGGAAATGGGGCAATAGGCAAAATCGGTAAGGCAGGAACCGGCGGCGACAGTCATAGCAATTATACCAATGTAAACAATAGAGACTATATGCATGGTGGTGCAGGCACCCCCGGAGAACAAGGTGGCGCAGGCGGCAGCGGGGGTTCCGGCGGAAGTGGGATTGTTGCAAACGAATCCCTTAATATTCAAAATGGTAAAATAACTCTTTATGCCGGTAAAGGTGGCGCAGGCGGCAACGGGGGCAACCGCGGCAAGCCAATCCCAGGGGCGAGAGTTTATATTATAGGAGGTGTGGCGATAGGGTGTGTTATTGTTCATCCACTTGCTCCTTTCGTTGGTTAATAAGGGTTTTCAAGGGAATTCCCGCAGGGCAGGCAAAATCGCAGGCGCCGCAGTTTATGCACAGCTTTT
>JAZRTI010000054.1:0-36176 GCA_045651955.1 Christensenellaceae bacterium
CAAAAACGTTGTTCATCCCATTTTGGTACAAGAAGGGGACAAACTTCCCGTTTCCGCTTTCAATGCGGACGGTTCGGTTCCCACCGGCACCACCCAATTTGAAAAACGCGGCGTTGCAGTTAAGGTTCCCAAGTGGATTGCTGAAAACTGTATCCAATGTAACAAGTGCGCGTTCGTGTGCCCGCACGCATGTATCCGCCCTGTACTCGTAGAAGAAACTGCGGAAGTTCCCGCATCCTTCACCACCAAGGCGGCTATCGGTAAGAAGGGTTACACCTTCCGTATGCAAGTATCTCCCCTGGATTGCATGGGTTGCGGCGTTTGCGCAAACGTTTGCCCCAGCAAGAACAAAGCGCTGGAAATGGTTCCCCTTGCTTCGCTTGTAGCAGAAGAAACCGTAAACTACGAATTCAGCGAACAACTGCCCAAAGTAGATACTTCCAACTTCAAAGCAACTTCGGTTAAGGGTAGCCAATTCAATCAACCCTTGTTCGAATTCTCGGGCGCTTGCGCAGGCTGTGGCGAAACCCCCTACGTTAAGGTTATTACCCAAATGTTCGGTGATAGAATGTTAGTTGCTAACGCAACGGGTTGCTCCTCCATCTACGGCGGCTCTGCACCCACCTGCCCCTACACCACCAATAAGGAAGGCTGCGGCCCCGCTTGGGCAAACAGCTTGTTTGAAGACAACGCGGAATTCGGTTACGGCTACAACTTGGCTTACGGCGCTCGCCGTGCAAAGCTTGCAGCGGAAATTCAAACCGCGCTTGACCTTGGCGTAGAAGGCGACATTCGCGACGCATTTGTGAAATGGTCCGAAAACCGCAAGAACGCGGAAATCAGCAAAGAAACCGCTGCCGTTATTAAGGCAAACATTGATAGCGCAATCGCGGCTGCAAGCGGCAAACTGAAAGCTGCTTTAACCAAAATTAAGGCTGCAGAAGATTGCTTGATTAAGAAATCCATTTGGATTTTCGGTGGCGACGGCTGGGCATACGATATCGGTTACGGCGGCTTGGACCACGTACTTGCTATGGGCGAAGACGTAAACGTACTTGTTTTGGATACCGAAGTTTACTCCAACACGGGCGGCCAAGCAAGTAAGGCAACCCCCACCGGTTCGGTTGCTAAGTTCGCTGCATCGGGTAAACGCGTTAAGAAAAAGGACCTTGGCATGATGGCAATGAGCTACGGCTACGTTTACGTTGCACAATGCGCTATGGGTTACAACGATCAACAATTCTTAACCGCTATCACCGAAGCAGAAAAATATGATGGACCTTCGCTTGTTATCTGCTACGCACCCTGCATCAACCACGGTATTAACATGAGCAATTCTCAGCTGGAAGAAAAGAAGGCTGTAGAAGCAGGCTACTGGCATTGCTACCGCTTCAACCCCGATGCACCCGAAGGCGTAAATCCCTTCACCTTGGATAGCAAGGAACCCACCGCAAGTTATAAGGACTTCATCCTTGGCGAAGCAAGATACACCGCGCTGAAAAAACAAAACCCCGAAATGGCGGAAGAATTGTTTGACCGCGCTGAAAAAGAAAACGCAAAACGCCTTGCTTCCTACAAGAACATGGCAGGTAAGGAATAATCCCTAACGGGATTTTCCTTCCGCTTATCTAACGGCGTTCCATTAGGTCGTTTAGCGGTAAATACACAAAAAGAAAGGCAAACCCTTCGGGGCTTGCCTTTTTTGATGCTATAAAAAGATATGCGATACGTAAGGAAAAAAATAAATTCTTTTCTCTCACTTTAGAACGACACGAAGAAAAAACGAAAAAGAAAAGCGCGGAAGGAAACCCTTCCGCGCCCAAAAGTTCTTTTTCCCCTTTATTCCTACTCAATTTTTATACCAAAAAATTCTTTGCGCTTTTGAATAGAAAGACGCATTACTTCAATTAACGTCTTTACGTATCTTTTGAAACTCCAATAATAAAAAGGATTCTTGAAAACCCAAATTTTTTCTTTCTGCCGCCAAACATTAGCCTCTGTTTCAAAAACATTTACTTGCCTACAACACAAATCCTTACGGCTATTGCTAAACTGATTAGAAACAAAACACTCTATTTCTCCCCTAACAGGCAAATAATGAATAGTAAAACAGCCAAAGTTATTATATAGACTGTACGCGTATGCATCCATATGCCGACCATAACAATTATCAAATATCTGCATACAAAAGTTCAAATTGTAGGCTTTTGCAAAATCTCTTAGGTTTTCTTCAATATTCATTTCTCTTACTCTACAAATAAAAATTAACAGGGATCTTCCAAAAATTTCTAGTTTTCCACAAACCTACAACAAATCTTTCTGCACCATACCACAAACCAACTCCCCTATGCGCAGTTGTAACACCGATGTCTATAACAGTATAGCCGCTTCTTAGTTTTCCAAACATCCAACAAGCATCATGCGACACTGATATTCCGTTATGTAGTACTCTTTTAGCTCCCGTCGCGGCTTTATCATACCCTTTCCATGCATCGTAAAGGTTGTCCGTTTTTCCCAAAAGGTTGGCAGTATCCGTTACCCGATCCATACTTCTACCAATCATTGTTATCTTAGTAGCATCTTGTATATTGTCCACCTTATTAATGGCTTTTGCGACATCCACTGCATTATCAATCTTATTCCCCACTTTAATGACTTGCCCAGCCCCCGAAGGAACAAAAGGCAAAACAGCAAATACAACATCAATGCCTAAGGCAGCCCAATTTTTCCAGTCTTTATAACCTCCATTTATTAGATCCGTTATGCTCCAAGCTATAAAAACCGCATCCAAAACATAATCCCAAAAACAACCTGTAGGATCAATTAAATTTATGGGATTATTCAAGCAATACGCATACAAATTCGTACCGCCGATAACGCTGCTATCGTAATACTGAATGCTATCCGCAGTAAGGAATCTGCCCACTTTCGGGTCATAATGGCGGGTTTTTAACCAGTATAAATCCAGTTCGGTATCATAATAATATCCACGGTAACGGAAGGGGTTGATATTACCAATAAAATCCGCACTTGTGTTTACCGTGCCGTCGGGATTTTTTACCGTACAAACGCCCCAAGCATCGTATTCATACTTTGCCATTACCGTTGCGGTGGACGAGCCTACGTAATACAACGCAATTACGTCCCCCAACATATTTTTGGCAAATAAATACAATTGCCCGTTGCGGTAAAAACCGCAAATACCCGTGTTATCGTACAAACAATAGTAGGTTTCGCTACCCTTTTGCCATGCGGCAAGGCGATTGCCGTTATAGTAATAGGTATAAGCGGTACTGCCCACCGTTTTACCAATACGGTTTCCCAACCCATCGTACGTAAACGCCACAGCAGCGGAACCCACGGTTGCACCTGACGGCAAGTTACGGCGGCTATAAGTAATATCCGTTATAAGAGTATTATTTTTACCTACCCAACTTAAGGGGTTCCCCGCTACGTCGTACGTAATAGAAGTGCCGTTGTAGCTAGTTAGGCGGTTAAAGTTACCGTACGTAAAACCGTTAGGATAGCCCGTTTTGGTTAACACGTTGCTATCTGCATCATACGTTACGTTTACGGAATTGCCCGATTTTTGTTCTGCAATCAGCCTTCCGAAACCGTCGTACACATATGCCGTTTGGTTGCAAGCAGAAATATTCCCCTTTGCATCGTAAGTATAATTGTTGGTTTGGTTAAAGGAACCCAACGCAACCGTTTCGGATTGCACGTAAGGCGTAGTTTCACTGCCGCAAGCATAATAGGTAAAATTGTTGGAAGCAAGTGCCGCAACGGTATCCCCATAATGGTTTTTAAGCGAACGCGTAAATCCCGTGGGGCGCAAATGCGCGTCGTACAAAGCTTGCGTTTCCACCGTGGGGGAAAGGGTTGAACTTACCACTTGGTGCGTAATTTTTTCCACTTGCCCGTTATTATTTTGCTTTACGGTTTGCTTTAAGCGGGAATTAAACGCGGAAACTTTATAATCCGAAACTTGCGTTTCCCCTTTCTGCCCTACCGAAGAAACCACAACGGGGCTTTGCCAATCGTACGTATCGTTAAGTAAATTATACGTGCTGCTACCGATTACGTTGCCTGCCTCGTCATACTCATAAGTATACACCTTGTTTACAAACTTGTCAATAACTTTTCTTAATTTTGCTTCCTTGGGGGCGGTTAAGTCGTAATTGGTTACGGTGGCTAAGCGATTGGCGGCTAAGGTGCTGTAAATGAAAATTAGGTAATCACTTTCATCGGTCAGTTGATTATGCACGCTTAAGCGCACCATTCTGCCATGCTTATCGTAATAGTAAGTAAACGTATCCCCCAACGCACCTTGGCGGTAATGCGATTGCTCGTAACTATCCACGGTGTCCGCGCCGTTATTTAAAACAGTGTTTCCTTCTATTACCGTTATCCTTTCGGAACCGCCGGTTGCGTTCAGTCTGGAGCGTTGTAAGTTGCCGTAATTATCTTTATTGAACGTTTGCGCCCAATTGCTGCCACTAATTTGCGTACAGAAATCCCCACTAAAGGAAGCGGATTCTGAAATCAATTCACCGTCTACGTTTTTCCAAACCCCGCCGATTTTATTGGTTTTATTTCTGTACGAATAGGTTAGCGGTTCGTGGGAAGGTTCTACTTCGGGGAATAACGTTCTATAAAGTACTCCGCTTTGCGTATAGTACGTGTTTTTTTGGGAATAGATATTGCCGCCCACGCGGTTCTTTTCCACGGCAATCGCATAATAGGTTTCTGCCGAATATTCCGTTTCGTGCACCATATCGGGCAAATTTTGTGCCGATTGCACGGTTTTGGTTAAACGCCCGTCCGCATCGTAGGTGTTGGTTACGCTGGTGCCGTCCTCCTTATACTCTTTTACCACGTTCATATGCACGTCGCAATCGATATATACGTGATTTTCTTCCTCACCATGCACAAAGGTTGCGGTTTGGTCTGTTTCCGTTTGGCGGTAAGTTTCTTTTACCAAATGCGTGTTTTGGGTTAAATGCACGCCGTTTTCCTTGTTAAAGATAAAATGTAAATACATTTCCTTTGCCGAAAGAGTTGCAACGCCACTATCGTCAATTTCTTCCACACGCATTTCTTGTAACTGCGTACGAAAGTTTACGGTAGAAGCATTGCCGTTAAACTCGTAAAAATTGCCGTCGCTTGCCAAAATTTGCAAAATGCCCGGGTTTACGATACGCTTTTTGCCCCCGTTTGCCACGAAAGCCCAACCCACATTTTCCAACTGGAACGCCGCGCTTTTTAGGTTTTGCATCCAGTCTTCATCCGTTAAAAACACGTCTTCGCTTTGTTGCCCCGCACTAGTCACGTACTTGATAGTAGTTTTTCTGGGGAAAAAGACGGTGGGGGGTTGATAATTCAGTTTAAACCCCGAACTTACCAAACACCATTGCGCTTTGGGATGGGGCGTGCTTACCGCCGCCGCGGTTAGCGTTAATTTAGAATAATCCGTCATTAACACTACTTGAATTTTTACTTTTGCGCAGTTGTGGGGAGTGTGAAAACTGTTGGCGTAAGTGCGGTGGAATAAATCCTCCGTTCCCTTTTTCATAAGGTAATCGTTTTCGGGAAAAGGAATTTTGATAAAGTCCTCGTCAGTTGCGGAAAGGGCTTCACCGTTGGCATCCAAACAAGTCAGTTTTAATACTGCGCCGAATGCGTTGGTTCGGTTTACTCCTCCAATTAAATCAAAAACCGAATCGCAATAAAAATAGTATTCGCTGTTTTCCGCTACGGCAAACTCTAATTCACCCGTAGTGGCACCGTTTGCGGATACGCTTCCGTTTGCTTCAAAGCGTGCCATTTGACACTGTCCGTTTTCCGCAATCGACTGTATACGGAACCCGCCGCTTTCTTGCCCAACGAGTAACGCCTCATCCGAAAAAGTAGCGTATTTTTGCTCATTTTTGTTCGTATCTTCGTACGCGGCCAAAAATTCGCCTTCGTTAGCGCCTGTTGCGGCATAACGGTATTTGGTTACCTCTCCTTTTCTATCCGTTACGGTAAATATGGGGGCAGAGCCTGCAATTTCGTATACTTGCGTTACGGATTCATTACTGCTTTTTACGGCTTTTTCGGTTACCTTGTTCGTTTCAAAAATCACGTTCGTTCCATGTGAAGATTTTGCCGAGCTTAGCTTAAAATCACTGCCGTACGTAAACGTATCCGTTGCCGAAGTTGCACCCTTAAGGGTGGTAAGCTGATTGCCTACCGTACTATCCCCCGAATCAGTATACGCAAAGGTGATTTTTTTACGATCCTGCGCAGGAGCGCTTGCTTGCGCGCTGTTTTGTTGCAGTTGGGTAAAGCGCAAAATGGAAAAATCCATAGTTAGGGTATCTTCCACGCCCTTACCGTCCCCAAAGCCGTAAGGATAGTTTTCGCTATACCAAATATTTAAGTAGTGCCCGTAGGCATCCTGCACACGGGTAAGGTGTAAACGCGTGGGATTATCCGTGCGTTGCTTAAAGGTATACACGTTGTTGGATAAATCCTTCATGGTAACGGTCATCGTACCCATGGGGTTAGAAGGCGTACCTGGGGTAGTTACCACAGTAGCCGTTAATCCCGTACCCGAAGTATCGTAGTATTCGGTCGTAGAATTTTCGGCTAATGCAAACACGTGCTTTAAGCCCTTTGCATCGTAATATTCGTATTGGCTGTTTTGCCAAATGAAATATTGTTGCAAATTTAGCTTCCAGTTTTTGCCGAAACCCGTTTTCCAGTTTAATGCGGCAAAATCCGTATCCCCGATATACTCTAAAGATACGGTCATAGGCATATAATCGCTACTTCTTACGTATAAGGGCTTAGAAAGGTGTAATTGTTTCGTCTTTACGTTTTTTTGGTACGTTCCGTTTACTAAAACGTTGCCCGAAACGTACGCTTGTTTTTTGCAAAACATATAGTTTCTCCTTTTATGAAATTCCCCTTGGCCAAAAGAGAAGGTCCGGCATAAGTTTTGCCGAACCTAGTTTGATTATATCATAGGGTTTTTTCAAAAAAAAGATTTAGTACCGCTTTTTTGCAAAATTTGTTGAATTTTTTTCAGTACCTTGTTTTAGAAGCACAAAGTTTATAAACCGCCGTTAGTCCATTTTGCAATCCGTAAACATTACTTGCGCGCAATCTTCAAATTCCGCCCAAACGCCTACGTCCACGGTTAAATCTTTATCCAAATAGAAGGTCATACTTGCTTCCTTCCAAGGGGATTTTACTGCAAAGTTATGGGGATCGCCCACAATTTCATGCGTAAAGAGCATTTCCCCCGTACGGCGGTTACGAACGAACATTTTTGCTTTGCCTTCCGTACGGTATTTCAAGCGGAAGGTATGATAGCCGCCAAGAAGGTGCAAGCCTTGGTACAGGTTGCAATCCTTGCCGCGCTGCGTTTCAATAAAGCCGCAACGAACGCCGTTAAAGCATTCTTCGTGTACCGCGTCCTCGGTATCAAAATGCCAGTTTGCAAGGTTTGTAATCCAATAAGGGTTTTGTTCGGCTTCACGGCGCATAAAGTTGCCGTATACGAAATCCCCTGCGGAGCGCAAATCGCAATCCATCAGCGCGCCCGTAACCTTCATGGGACCGAAGGTGGTGCGGCTCCAATAATCGTTATCTTCAAATAACAATTCTTGCACGGGCGAATAATCGTCCGTTTCGCTATTATCGTAAGGTTGGATGCCGTAATAGGGGTTATCAAAATAACCGCCGATGGCTACGCAACCTTGCAAAATAGTATCGCGAACGGTAAGTTTTTTCACTGCCGAACGGGAAAGAATGGGGTTATCCGTTCCCCATGCGCAGAAGGAAATTGCGCGCCCCGTCCAATAGAAGGTGTAGAAATAGCTGTGGTCTACTTCCATATTATAAATGGAATATTTTTTATGGCTACCGGGAATGGCGGGAATCCAGTAATAATCACGGGGGTCGCTATAGGTTGCGCCTAACGCAATTCCGTCGTCGTTCACGTTAAAGCGGCAGAACGCAACTTTCAAATTATCGCTACCGCTGGGCCAAATCCCGTCCGCGCCCGTACATTTACATTGATCCGCCAAAAGGTTTGCGATAAACCCGTTGGAAGAATCCTTACATACCACGTGTACGGCGCTACTGCGGATCATGGCAAAGTCACTCAATTCCCAGTTTTTACAACCGATAAAACCAATGGGGGTTACGTGCGTTCTATCCTGACAGCCCACGCAAACGTTATCACCGATAAAGCGGAAGTGTCCGTCGGGGGAAATACTTGCTTGGTCCCAACAACGAATCACACCCTTACCCGTAATACGAACGTTTTCTTCACGGTACGCGTAAATGATGGGAAGGTTTCCGCAACGGCTGTTTGCCGCCCAGTTAATCCCCGTAACCGCCGCGTTGTGGCTAAATTCGGGGGGAACGTCGTAGTGATTCAAATCGTCGCTTTCCCATAAAATTGCGCCCTGTTCTAAGTGCAAATCTACGTTACTTCTTAAATACAAACGGGTTACGCGGTAACGCTTGCCGTAGAAGGTGTTTTCCCCGGGAACCACTACCCTACCGCCGCCAAGCAAAGAAACTTCGTCAATCGCCTTTTGGATTGCCTTGGTATCGTCCGTATAGCCGTCCGCTACCGCACCGTAGTCCAGTACAGAAACTTCGCGGTCGGGCAAGGTAAATTCGTAGGGGTTGGGGGAAATTTCCCGCCAGTTTTCCACGATTGCACGGGGGGTGAAGGGGATATATCCATCTGCTTTTTTTTCAATCGCAAGGAACTGCGAAGAAAGCACCGTACCCTTTTCCGCTTTTACGGGGAAGGTTGCGGTAAACTTACCGCTATTATCCGTACCTACGGTGGCAAGCAAGGTAAGGTCGGTAATATCATCCGTAATTACGTGGGGGAAAGTGCGGTATACTTCTACCGCTACGTTGGGATTGCCCTGCCCTTGCAAGGTGATAATTCCCTTTTCCATATCCGCTACGCAAGAAGTAATTTTGCCTGCAAACGGACGGATTACGTCTTCCTGTTCCCAAGAAATTTTGCGGATAGAAAGGTCGGTTTTTTCGCTAAATACCAGTTTATATTCGGTTAAACGGCCTTTTGCGGTGGGAATGTCCGAAATATTGAAATATAAGGTAGTCCAATCCTTGATGTCCGTAAAGGTAAAGGATTTAGACTGATCTTCGCTAAACGCGGGACTTTCTTCGGTTGCCCAATAAAGGGTGGCGCTTAAAGTACCGCTTGCCGTTTTCGCATTCAAATACAAGGTGTTTTTAATGGAAAGTTCGGTATTCCAAATGGTTTCCTTTGCCGCTTGCATAGAAGGAAATTGTAGTTCCCCACCCTTTTCCACGTTAGCAGTTAATACACCGTTTTCGTGCGCGATTTTACCCGTGCAAACGAAATCCGTTTCCATACCGCTGTTTTCCAAACCAAGGTCAATCACTTTGCCTGCAAACAAGGTATCAAAGGTCATAATCCCCTGCCAACCGGGGGCTTCTTCATCCGCGTATAGGGTAAAAGTGATTTTATCAATCGCGCTTAAAAGGCTTTCGCCTGCAAAGTTAAAGGTTACAATATTATATCCGTAAAGGTTCAAATAAACCGTACGGCTTGCGCTTTGTTCCCCACTATATACGGTTACGGTTAAGTAGGAGTGGGAAAGGAGCAACGGGTCGGGTGCGCCTTGGGAAATTTTATTTTCCGCCATATCCTTAAAATATTGCGAATCTTTATCCCCACCGTACGAAGAAAATGCAAAACTGATTGCAGGGGTTTCGCTGATATCTACCGCCTTTTTAGGGGTATAAATTACCGTTTTATTTTCGTAAGTTGCGGTGGTGGAAAGTACGCGAAGGCCTTTTTTGCCCACGGTTACCACATCGTTTTCGGGAAGGGCGCAAGCGGTAACGCTATTTACGTTTTCGCCGGCGGTAAAACAGTCTGCTTCCTTAGTGGAAAAATCCACGAACACACGCTTTTTATTCAGTAATAATCTGCGGTTTGCCGCAGAGTTTAAGGAAATTTCAGGTTTCATTTTTACTTCTCCTTATTTTGCGCGCTTGTATGCGCACACATGTTCTATTGTATTATATCATAAAGAATTGCGCGTTTCAATAAAAATAAAAAATTTAGACCTGCCAATTTTCAAGGTTTTTTATATTTTACAAACTTTTTTCCATATTTTACACAATTATATATAGAAAAAATAAAACTTCCGCCCGTAGCAAGAATGTCTACGGGCGGAAGTATAAAAAAGGCAAATTCGTTGGCATAGCGAAAGCGCAGGCAGTTTTCGCTGCTTACACAAACAGAAACACTGCAATTATATAGATAGCATTTTGATTAACAATATTTTTATTTACCGTATTCCCAAACTGCACTAAACAAAATGCACTTTCGCAAAGCAAACCCTAACTTTTCAATTATTTTCCCACACAAAATTTGCTGAAAATTTCATCAATCACTTCTTCGGGGGCGGTAGCACCTGTAATTTCCCCAATGGCGCGCCATGCTTCTTCTACGTCTGCGGCAATTAAATCACAGGGCAGCATCCCTACGTTTTGGGCTGCCTTTTCCAGTAGCGCAAGGGCGGTAAGCACTGCATCATAATGTCTGCGCTCGGTTAAATACCCCACTTCGGGATCAGATGCACCCGAACTAGCGTACCCGTAAAGGGCTGTGCGCAATTCCTGCACTCCTTCCCCCGTTTTTGCAGAAAGGGAAAGGACGGGCGCAGAAAAACGGGCAGAAATATCCTTTGCTTTCCGTGCAGTTTCGGGCAAGTCCGTTTTGTTCAGAATTACGAAATTCTTTTTCCCTTCTTTTTCCCGTTCCCGATATAAAGCAAGCAAGTCTTCATCTTCCTCTGAAAAAACGCCGTCAGATAAAAACAAAGCAACGTCTGCCCGGATTGCCACCTTTTTACTTAAAGTTACACCTACCTGTTCTACCGTGTCCTGCGTATCGCGAATACCTGCGGTATCCGAAAATAAAAAGCGTACGCCCTGTATTTCGGTTTCCCCCTCCACCACGTCCCGCGTGGTGCCGGGAATTTCGGTTACAATGGCGCGCTCTCTACCGATTAAACGGTTTAACAGCGAACTTTTCCCCGCATTGGGCTTACCCAGCAGGGCAACTTTTACCCCGTTTTTCACAAAACTACCCGTGCGATATGTTTCCTTTAAGGCAAAAAGGCGTTTGCTTGCAGAAGATAAAAAGGACAAAATTTCCCCGTCCGTTAGTTCTTCCAACCCTTCTTCGGGGTAATCAATTTGCGCATTCAAACTAGCAAGGGCAAAGGTTAAATCCTTTCTTACCCCTTCTAGCGCGTCGTATAATTTTTCACGGTATAGCGAATAGCCTGCGGCAACCCCCGCACGGCTTTCGGCGTGAATCATCTCTATCAATCCTTCGGTAGAAGATAGGGAAAGTTTGCCGTTCAAAAACGCACGGCGGGTAAATTCTCCGCGCCCTGCAGGTCGGCAACCCAGCGCGTAGGTTTTTTCCAAAATACCACGCTGAATGGCAATTCCCCCGTGGCAATGTATTTCCACCACGTGTTCCCCCGTATAACTTTTGGGGGCACGGAAATATACAGCCATGCCGTAATCTTCAAACCCATCCCCTGCAATTACCCCCGTATACATGCGGAAAGGCTGAAAATCGCTTACGGCAATGTTTGCCGTAGGACGAAACATACTTGCAAGTACCGCAAGGGGATTTTCGCCACTAATGCGAATAATGGCAACCCCACCCACGCCGGGAGGGGTAGAAATTGCGGAAACGTTTTCTTGTAATACCATAAAAAATTCTCCGTTCAACAAACAAAAACGAAGGGCTCGTACGCGAACCCTTCGTAAAGCATTTTCGGTTAGCGATCAGCGTTAGCCGATTACGTATTCCTGACGGGTTTTGGGAGCACTGTCCAGTTCCTGTTTCTTCCCTTCATACCCCGCTTTACCCAAAAGGGCGTAGGTTGCATTTTTGCCGTTTTCCACACCCGGTTGGTTATAAGTATCAATATGCAAAAGTTCGCCCGCAAACGCCGTTTGCATTTCAAACAGATACAAAAGTTCGCCGATTGCATGCGCGTTTACTTCATCCAAAGTAATGGTATAATTTAAGCGATTTGCAACGGTAAGCGCGTAAGCGGTTGCTTTTTGTTCGGCAGTGATAAGTTCGTTCATGGTGTGTCCGGATAAGAAGTGAATATCCGGGATATCCTGGCAGCCTTCGGGAATCATTACCGTTTTGCGATAATTTTTCACTGCAAGGAAGGTAACCACCTTATCAAAAGGACCTTCCGCATACAATTGTACTTGGGAATGTTGGTCGGTTACACCCAAAGATTTTACGGGAGTTTGACCTACAAACGCAGGGGTGCCATCCTTATGTACGGACTTACCCAAACTTTCCGCCCAAAGCTGTGCGTACCAGTCTGCAATATATTTTAAGCTATCCGTATAGGGCATCATAACCCCGATATTTTTACCGCGTTCCATAGCAACGTGTTGTAATGCAGCAAGCATTAAGCCCATATTTTTGGTATAGTCTGCTTCCTTACAATGTTCGTCCATTGCGCGTGCGCCTGCCAAAAGTTCGGAAATATCAATACCCAAAACCGCAGCGGGCAGTAAACCCACGGGGGAAAGTTCGGAGAAACGGCCACCTACGCCGTCCAAAATAGTAAAGCTCTTAAACCCGTGTTCTTTCACCAGTTTTACAAGGTTGCCGCGCTTTGCATCTGTGGTGGCAATGATGTTATCTGCAAATTTATCCCCTAATTTTGCTTTCAGAATTTCGGAAATTACCAGGTACTGCGCCATGGTTTCGGAGGTCGCACCCGATTTGGTAATTACGTTAAAGCAGGTTTTTTCGGGTTCAATTACATCCAAAAGCGCAGCCATACGTTCGGGGTCTACGTTATCTTCTACGTAAAACTTGGGGCCGCCGCGTTTTTCCTTGGGCAGGTCGTTATAATGCAAATGGCAAAGGGCTTGGAATACCGCCGTGGGACCAAGCGCGCTGCCGCCGATACCAAGCACTACAAAATATTCAAACTTTTCACGAATTTTTGCAGCCGTTTCTTTGATATCCTGCACTACGCCGTTTTCCTGATCGTAAATGATATCCATCCATCCCTGCATACCTTTGCCACGGTTTGCCTGTACCGTGTCAAACGCCCCTTTCAGTTGGGGTGCAAGTGCGGCGAAATCCGCAGGGGAAAACCCTTCCTTTTCCCCAATAAATTCTTTCATCATATTGTTGTAATCCAACGTCAACGTAATAGCCATAAATTTTGCTCCTTACATAAAATTTTATAAATATCAGAATACTTAAATTGTATACTACAATTTGATATTTGTCAATAGGTAAATGAAATGAAAAAACTGTTTTTTTGCACGTATTTTTTTCTTGCGGCTTGTTTTTCGGTTTTTCCGTTCACCCACTGCCTTGCAAAAAACGGGGTTTCCCTTTATTTTTACGAGGCAGGAACGGATTTCCCCATCAGCGAAGTTACGGTGATTATCCCCGAGCAACAAGCAAAATTCACCATGCGGCCGGGGGAAGTTTTACCCGTAGAAAGCACAAATAAAAGCGTAACTTTACTTATTTTTAAGGAAGGCTACACAGATACCGCCGTGTTTGGTTTTCCCACAAACGGAAAACCTTATGCCAAATACGCACTGTACCCCAAAAATGAATTACTGCCCTACGTTACTTACGCCGAAACACCCTGCGAAAAAGATATCTTGTCCCTTTTTAACGCCTATCGCGAGTGGATAACGTAGTAAAGAAACAAGCGATACAAGGCTTGCCTATTTACCTTACACAACGATAAAGGCGGTTTAGAAGCGAGCAAGACAAGGAAGTCCGAGTGATTTGGGGCGGAAGTATACTTTTCGTATTCGACGGTCCAAACCACGACGGCTGACACAGTATTGCGACGCTTATAAAGCGCCGTTACAAAACGGTGCGGGCAGACAAAGCCTTACCTAGCGTAACCTCGTCCGCATACTCTAATTCCGCACCGATGGAAACGCCTTGCGCTAAACGGGTAACTTTGATACCCAAGGGGCGCAAAATACTTGCAATATACATGGCGGTTGCCTCCCCTTCCACATCCGGATTGGTTGCCATGATTACTTCCTTTACGTTTCCCGTACGGATGCGCGCAAGCAGTTCTTTAATGCGAATATCGTTGGGGCCCACCCCATCCATAGGGGAAATGGTGCCGTGCAGTACGTGATATACCCCCGTATAATCGCGCACTTTTTCCAACGCAATTACGTCCTTGGGTTCTTTTACAACGCAAATGGTGGAAGCATCCCGTTTTTCGCAAATTTCGCAGACGTCCTTATCCGTATAGTTCCCGCAAACCGAGCAGTACTTAACCCGTTTTTTTGCAGAAATAATTGCTTCGGCAAAGGCAAGGGCTTCTTCCTCCGTCATATTGATTACGCGGTAAGCATACCTTTGTGCGGTTTTACTGCCCACACCGGGAAGTTTGGAAAATTCGTTCATCAAAGTCCCGATCGGTTCAATAAACACCGCCATATTACATCAAGCCCCCAAGGTTGCCGAATTTACCCATCTTTTCTTCCGAAAGGGAATCTACCGCATCAGACGCAGCGTTGTAGGCTGCAATAATTAAATCTTCCAAAAATTCAATGTCGTCAGGGTCAATCGCATCCGGCTTAATGGAAATGTTTACCATTTCCTTTTTACCGCTCAGCGTAATTTCCACAAGACCGCCGCCGGCAGAGCCAACGACTTCGCTTTCTTCCAGTTCTTCTTGCGCCTGTTTCATTTCCTCCTGCAGTTTTTGAATTTGTTTCATCATGGCGTTTTGTTGCTGCATACCGCCGCCAAAACCGCCCCTTCCGTTAAATGCCATAGTTTTATCTCCTTTTCGCCAAAGGCGAATTTTTTATTTTTTGAAAACTGTTGTTATTTGATGGTTACAAAATCTGCGCCAAACGCATTTTTCAGTTTTTGTACGTCTTCCTGAAAACTATCCGCTTGCGGTTCCCCTTTTAATAAAATCAACGTTTTATCGGATAAACCTGCCAGTACGGATTTTAAGGTTTTTATATGCTCCTCCCGCTGTAAAATGGGATATGCTGCCTCATCTGCAAACAGGTACAGTTCGGTGTCCGTTTCCCGATTTTTTAGTTCGGTACAAACCGTCCACAAAAAGATATGCCCGTTACTGCGTAAACTGCGCAAAAGCGTACCAAACAACCTGCCCTTGGCAACACCGCCCTGCCCCACAACCGTTTTGGGGGGTTCTGCCCTTTCGGGTTTTGCAGGTAACACCGTGGGGGAAATATCCGCCTCCGGGGGAAGATAATCTTCTTCGGGTGGGGGTGCACCAAATTCTTCTACCGAATACACGGTTTGCGGCGCTGCGGTTTTGGGTAATTCCGCAGGCGTTTTCTTTTCTTCCTTTTCTAGCGTGGTCGGCTGTTCTTTTTGCACCGGCGTTTGCACGTTTTCGGTAGATTGCACGGACCCAGCGTTCGGAATAGCCGCTTGCGTAGCCGCTAAGGGACGGGCAGCCAGTTCTTTTTTCAGGGCGGCAACCTGGTCCGAAAGCGCATTGACGCGGAATAAAATCGCCGAAAGGTCAAAATCCGTATCGGGCAAAGCCGCCTTTACGATTGCCGTTTCCAAAAGAACTTTGGGGGATGCCGCATAGCGCATTCTTCCTTCCGCATCCGCAAACAGTTCCAAAGTACGCATTAAGCGGGATTCTTGCACCGAATGGGCAGCCGCAGTTAGTGCGGCAATTTCCGCTTGGGGATAATTTAGGATTTCTTCGGGACGGCTGCATTTTTTTACCACCAACAAATCGCGAAGCATTGCCACCGCATCCCTTGCCAACAAAAAGGCGTTTTTACCGCTTTTGGTAAGCATATCCGTTTTGGAAAGCGCATCCCCATCCTTACCCGAAAGCACGTCCGTAAGTAAAGATAAGGTTTTATCCCGATCGGCAGCCCCCAACACTTCGGTTACATCCCGATAGGTCAGTTTTCCCTTACCGTAAGAAAGGCATACGTCTGCAACGGATAACGCATCACGCACACTGCCGTTTCCCGCTTTTGCGATTGCCATTACCGCCTCCTGTTCGTACTCCTTGCCTTCGGTATCGTATACTTCGGCAATCAGTTTGGCGATCACGGGTGTTTCAATCAGTTTGAAATCAAAACGCATGCAACGGCTTAATATGGTTGCGGGCAGTTTTTGCGGTTCGGTGGTTGCCAACAAGAACACTGCGTGGGCAGGGGGTTCTTCCAGCGTTTTCAGCAATGCGTTAAACGCGGATTCGGTAAGCATGTGCACTTCGTCCACGATATACACTTTATACCGGCAGGAAACGGGGGGATATTGCACGTTTTCCCTAAGTTCGCGGATTTCTTCCACCTTGTTGTTGGAAGCCGCGTCCATTTCCACCACGTCAATATTCGTACCCGCCAACGCACGGCAAACCGCACAGGTTCCGCAAGGGGAACCATCCACGGGGGAAAGACAGTTGATTGCCTTGGCAAAGATTTTAGCAGCAGAAGTTTTACCCGTTCCGCGCGCACCGCAAAACAGGTACGCATGCCCCACCTTATCCGTAAGGATTTGGTTTTTCAGGGTGCGAACCACGGCATCCTGCCCCACCAGTTTATCAAAACCGCGCGGGCGAAATTTTCTGTATAATGCAAGATAGGACATGTTGTAATCCCCCTTTGATTGCAAAGTTAAAAGTGTAATTTTGAAACAGCAAACGCAGTAGCGCGCCGTTTATACGCCGCCGTAAAAGGTGGAGGAGAACCAAGCAAGACAAGGCAAACGCGGATTTTAGCAGGGCGCATACCTTAATGGTATGTAACCGCACCGAAAACGCAAGTTTAACGCCGTATTGCAAAGGTTATACACCGCCAAACCCCGTAATGGATTAGAAGCAAGCGATACAAGGCTCGTGAAAAAATACAGGCGAGGCAAACCTTATCGGTTGCCGAGATTGTATTTTGAAACAGCAAACGCAGTAGCGCGCCGTTTATAAGCCGTTACGTTGGCGGAGGGCTTCATACAAAACGATACCACACGCCACCGACGCATTCAAGCTGTTTACACTGCCAAACATGGGCAAGGTAACAATGTGGTCGCATTTTTCCTTGGTTAAACGGGGAATGCCGCTATCTTCACCACCGATAACAATACACAGTTTCCCGGTAAGATTGGCTTGATAAATATTTTCGCCGCCAAGTTCCGCGCCCGTAATCCAAAACCCGTTTTCCTTTAATTCTTCCAAGGCTTGGTTTAGGTTGGTAACGCGCGCCACGGGAACGTGATTTGCAGCCCCTTCGGAAACGCGCACCACGGTATCCGTTACTTGCACACTTCTTCTTTGCGGAATAATTACCCCACACGCGCCCGCACATTCGCAAACGCGCAATATGCTGCCTAAATTGTGTGGGTCTTCAATGCCGGCAAGGGCAACTACCATGCCCTCCCTTTCATTTGCAGCAGCAATTACTTCTTCTAATTCCGCATAATGAAATTCGGAAGTATAGGCTATATACCCTTGGCACTTTCCCGTTTCGCTTTCCTTTTGCATCACTGCACGCGAAACGAACTGTACTTTAATTTTCCGTTCTTTGCAAAGTGCTAAAATTGCAGAGCGGCGTTCATCCCTAAGCCCGTCCTCCGTTAAAAGCTTGTCCACGGTTTTATCCGTTTTTAACAGTTCGTAAACCGCGTTTCTTCCTTCAATCTTCATTCTTTTCCCCTTCGCTTTCCCCGTAACGCAAAATTTCGTTTAACCGTTCGGTATTGCCCGTTAAATACAAATAGCCCAAAACCGCCTCAAATCCCGTGGATTTATGATATTGCGAAACGCTGGCGTGTTTGGCACGGGTGCTTTTTTTTGCGTTACGCGCACGGCGGAAAATGGCAAGTTCATCTTCTGAAAGCATTTCCAATAACGCATCCGCGCGCTTTGCCTGTGCTTTTGCAGAAACCACTTCTGCGCTTTCGCGGTTCAGCTCGTTTGCCTTTTTATCGCTGCCCATTGCTGCTTTCGTCCGTGTAAACAGCGTGTATACCGCATCCCCCACGAACGCCAAAACCACAGGGTTCATTTGTTTGGCTTGTTTTTCCGAAAGGCTTTCGCTAAAATCAAACACCGCTACTCCCCCTATTTTTTCTTACAGTATACCACTTTGCCGTATTTTTGGCAACCGTTTTGGGGGTTTTCAAAGAAAACCCTTTTACTTTTTGTTGCGCAAACACTTCTTTTGGGGGTCAAGCGGCAGATTGCCCCAAAAAAAGAACTACGCCTTTTGCAATGGTTTGTGCCAGCAACCGCTGATGATTTTCGGTTTGCAGCAATACTTCATCCTCCCTGTTGGATAAAAAACCGCATTCCACAATTACCGTGGGGCTATCCGAACAGGTCAAAAGAAAATACTCCCCCGCAAGGGGCGCATACGCGCGCGTGTTCAGGGTATTCAGTGCAGTTTGCAGCGCATTTGCCAACGCACGCGAACTTTCATTCTTTGCCCAAAAAAACGTTTGGGCTCCCCGCCGCGTGGGGCAGGAGGGGCAGGAATTCATATGTACCGAAAGCACCAAACACGGCTTTGCCGCGCGAATAATCTCCCTGCGCCGATACATATCCCGCTTTTTGAAACCTTGGGTTGCATCCCCATACAGTCCGCCCTCATCCTTACGGGTAAACAGAACGGTAAACCCTGCATTTTGCAGTTCCTTTGCCAAGAAATGTGTAACCGCCAAATTCAAGGTACTTTCCTTTACACCGCTTTCTTTGCCCACCACGCCGCCATCAATACCCCCATGCCCGGCATCTAAAACAATTACTTGCTTTTTGGGTAAAACGGCAGGTTCGGCACGCCCCACACCCAAAGAAAATACAAGCACTGCCACCGCCGCCAAACAGCAAAAAAACGCAAAATTTCTGCGTTTCATTTTTCCACCCCTTTCATAAACAATTGTTTCCGTTCCCCAAGGGTTATTTTTGCAAATACACCCCAAAAAGAACCGCAGCAAAATCAGATTTTGGGCTGTTATTCTGCATAAAAACGCAGATATCCCCCCTTTACAGCAGGGATTTTCATCAGAAAAACAGACACAAAAAAGTTATCCACAAAGTTTTCCACAAAACAAGTGTTTTTTGTGGATAAGTTGGGGAAAATCGCCAAATGTTTGCCAAACAACGCAGTTATCCACAAATTTTCAGGTTTATTTTCCACATATCCCCAGCAAAAACAGGCGTTTTTCGCGCTTTTTTGTAAAAACCGTTGTTTTTTCACCCTTCTGAAAGCAAGCCTTTGCCACAAAAAGTGGGGTTATCCACCTAAGGTGCGCCGTTTTAAAAAAACGCAAACACGCGTGCGTTTGCAAACAAAACGCAAACGCTTACCGGGCAAAGGAAAAACCCACCCTTTTTCACCCTTTCGGCGCGTTGACCGCCCCGTATCAGCCGTTTGTTAAGTCCATGCCCTTTCTTAAATATTTATTCTTTGTTGCCAAACCGCCCCGAATATGCCGTTCGGCTAAATTTTTTTTCAGAACTCGGCGCACGCGTTCGTGCAAAATTACGTCAATTTCCCTAAGCCGCACGGTTAAATCCTTATGAACGGTGGATTTTCCCAAATGAAACACCTTTGCCGCCTGACGCACGGTAGCCCCCGTTTCCACCACGTATTCGGCACACCGAACCACGCGCAATTTCAAATCTTCCCACATAGCGAATCCCCTTTTGTGCGGCAATAAAAAAACGCCGCTAACCTACGCTATGTAACAATTTGACGAAATATGTTATTTTTGCAAGAAAAAAAGAACGTGTGGGTCCCCCCCCCTCCGTTCTTCTTTTACCGTATTTATAAAGATGCGTACGTGCGCAGAAAAGCGCGCAATATGCGCACCATCAAATCAGCAAGCCCCCGTCCACGGCAAGCACTTGCCCCGTAACGTAAGCGTTTTCCGCAAGAAAACGGATAGCCGAGGCGACCTCCCCGGGCTTTCCCATACGGGGAATTGCCAACCCTTGAACAAAATCTTCCACTTCTTCCTTGGTGTAATGCGCGTTCATGGAAGTATCAATCATGCCGGGCGCAACCGCGTTGACGGTAATGCCCGAAAGCCCCAGTTCCTTGGCAAGCGCTTTGGTCAGCCCGATTACCCCCGCTTTGGATGCGGAATATACGCTTTCCATACAAGCGCCCGTAACCCCCCAGACGGAGGATACGTTTACTATACTGCCCTTTTTTTGCGCAATCATATACGGCGCCGCCGCCTTACAGCATAAAAACACGGACTTTACGTTTGCATCCATAACGGATTGATAGGTGCTTTCGGTTTCATCCTGCAACAGCGCAGTATGCGAAATACCCGCACAGTTTACCAGCACGTCCAAATGCGAATACCGCTGAAAAAAGGCAGCAAAAGCGGCTTGCACCCCATCCTGTCCGGTTCCGTCCAACAAAACGGCAGTAACCGTTTTATCCGCAAGTTCTTCCAGCAGGGCTTTGGCGCGGCTTTCCCCCCGAAAGTAAGTAAACACCACCGCGTACCCTGCGTTCGCAAATTCCTTTACCGTGGCAGCGCCGATTCCGCCGCTACCCCCCGTAATCAATGCCGTTTTCATTTTCTTCTCCCTATTACGAATTTTGTACCTTTTCAATATCCAGCAAAAGTTGCTTGTTTTGACTGTTTGTTAAAAGCAATTTGTTATATTCCATAAAAACCGGAATGGGATTGCGGGATAAAAAGGCAATAAAGGCAGGGGAAGCAACAATCCCCACCAAAAGGGCTACCATTTCCTGCCCCTTGCCAAATGTCTGCTCCATAAACGCAAAGGCATTTTCCACCCCTGCTTTGGCAAGGCGCTTGCTTTCTGCACTAATTTGCTCTGCCTCCACATAAACCGCATCCGCTTCCGCAAACAAATCCACGCTTGCCAAAATGCGCGCCAACGCCCCAACAAGTTCCCGTTTCTCCCCCGTGCGTCCACTATCCCGCAGGGATAACCGCAGTTCTTCCTGCCGGGCGATTAAATACGCCCTGGCATCCTCCTCGGTCATATCCGACAAAGCGGAAAACAGGGGTTTAACCGCACGTTCATACGATAAGGCATCCTTGTACCTTAAACACAAATCGTTAATACCGCTGCTGATTACTTCGGTAACCGCAAGCCGTTCGTCAAAGGGAGCGGCAGATAATGCGTCCTTATCCGTATCCGCAAAATTGCCCGCCAAAATTTCCCCCACCGCATACTGTTTGTTATACTTGGTATGCAACAAATAGCAACGGAAAAACTCGGTGGCAATTGCCGTGTTTTGCACGTACTCTTCTATAAGAGCGCGGGTAACTTCCGCACCCATTTTTTCGTACATCAAAAGCGCAACGGATAAATCTTCCCACCCACGGGGAGTTACGAAAGCAATGCCATCCACCGTTTTTTCCACCGAAAATAAACTTTGGGGTTTTAATCCCAAATAATACAAAATTCCGGCATGTACGCCCTGGCTGTACGCATAGCGCTTCCATACTTCAAAGTCGGGCTCTGCAACCACGCGTTTCACACGGTCCAAAGTAACGATATCAAATTCCTTTACGGATTTATTGTATTCGGGGGGGTTGCCGGCAGCAACCAAAACCCAACCTTCGGGGATTTTATGCGGCCCAAACTTTTTGTTTTGCAGCAGTTCCAGCATTGCCGGCGCAAGCGTTTCGGAAACGCAGTTAATTTCATCAATAAACAAAATCCCTTCCCGTTTACCCTGTTTTTCTATGGCAGTATATACGCTATCCACAATTTCGGATAGCGTATATTCGGTTGCGGAATACGTGTTACCCCCAAAGGTTTTTTCCTTAACAAAGGGCAAACCGATTGCAGATTGCCGGGTATGGTGCGTAATGGTGTAGGAAACAAACCCCAAATGCATTTCTTCTGCCACCTGCCTTACGATTGCGGTTTTGCCTATCCCCGGAGCACCGATAATCAGCACGGGGCGCTGACGGGCGGCAGGCACGTCATATACGCCGTTCCCATCCTTGCTTAAATACATTTTTACCGTCAGTTTTATTTCTTCTTTTACCGATTGAATATTCATATTTTCGTTATTTCCTTTTCTCCCACAACAAGTTTCATTGCCCAGGGGGGCACGTTCTTTTCTTCATAACTTTCATCATAAAACACGAAAGCGGTTTCGTACGGTTTTGCGGTTTTGGGATAAATCCCCTTGCCGTCCGTAAAATAAATAACACCTTTCAGCCCGGGAAGTTCCCCTTGCTCCACAAGGGCATCCACGTAAGAAAAGGCAGGTCGGAAATCCGTGCCGCCGCCCCCGGTTACCGTAAAGTTTTCGGTGAAAGCGTGTAAGTCTGCCAAACTTTCCACTACGTCGTCCCGCCGCACACATTCATCGCATTGCAAAACGCGCAAAGTAAATTTTCCGCGTGCGGTTTCGGAAATGACCGCGTACGTTTCATTCAAAAATTTTTGCACCAATCCATGAAAGGTGGAACCCGAAGTATCTATTACCACGCAAAGGGTGGCAAGGGATTCTTCCTCCCGATATTCCAACTGTTCAATCAAAGGCATATTGCCGTACAGGGATAGCCCGTAAGAATAAAACACGTAGTCAAACTCCTCCGGATCTTCCTTTATGCTTTCGCGCGGAGTGAGCATTTTTTTTAAGAACTTTCTATAAGAAAGTTTTTTGCGCGCATCCGCTTTTAGGCTTTTTTGTATCGCCTCCCCACCTTCGGGATGAAAAAACTGTAAATCGGCAAGCACTTTGCCTGCAATTTCCTGCCATTCCTCGGCAGAACGTTGCCCTTCTTCCTTTTGCTGCTGACTCATATTTTCCGCATGCCGCAACCAAAGTTCATGCCCGTCCCTGTAAAAAAGTGTGCGTTCGGGCAACGGTTCCCCCTTTGCTTTTCGGGAAAGCAAATACTTATAAACCCCCTCGGCAGTAAACACGGGAATTTCTTTTTCCAGCGCCAAATACGTTTGCGTTCGTATTCTTTCCTGACCGTCCGTTAAAAAGGGCAGGGAAAACGCATCTACCGCTTTTTCCGCAAAAATATCCGTGGCAAGATCCCACAGTTCTCCATCCTCCCCTGCACCCACGGCAAAATGACGGAACAAACAATGGATTGCCGTATGAACCAGCGCGCGATTAATCACTTTATGGTTGTTGCGATACCCCGTAAACAGATAGTCCGAACCTACGGTAACGCTGTTTCCATCCGTACGCATTTCTACGGCGTCCTTTTCTATCCGAAAAGAAAGGCGTTCCAGGGCAATCCACATAAATTTCAAATTTAGGTAAATTTCGGATTTCGCGCTTTCTATCACGCGCTCCGCCACCTGTTTTTCCCTATAATCCAAAGGCTATTCCTCCAAAAGACGCGCAATTTCTTCATCCTTTTGCACGTTATAGAAAAAATCGGATATTAAATCCTTATTGATTGTAAGCACCTTTTTTGCAAACGCAACGTTGCCACGGAAGGCTACGGGCAAATAGCGCATGCTGCGCACGTCCTTAGCGATTGCCGTTAGCATTACGCGTTCGCTTTTTTGATAACGGCGCAAAAACACTTCGTTACTTAACAGTTCGGGATTTCCGCCCACCGCAAGAACGCCCAAATCTTCATCCGCAACCAAACTTTCATCCGTAAGCAAAAAATACGCTGCCGGATTTTGCTTTATGGCGATTGCCGCCATATCTTTTTCGCGTAAAAACGCTTCTTCCACATAACCAAGCGCAAGTCCGTTTAAGCGCAAAGCACACACTGCCGTTTCTCTGTTTTTCCGCTCGCTTTCGGGCAAACAGGTAATACTTCTTGGATTGTTTGTAAAGGCAAGCGATAATACTTCCTCCTCCCCATACAATCTGCGTGAAACGTACCGTAAAACGGGTTCCCCGGTGCCGTCATCCGCTTGCAATGCCCTTAAAGCCAATGCTTTATCCGCACGGAGCACGGGGGAAGCATAACTTAGGGCATGCCCGTCCTTTTCCGTCGCCAGAAAAAACAGTTCCCTATCGTAAGAAAAATTTTCCGCATTTTCGCGAAAATGTTTCATACAACCCTTTTTGCCACCCACAAGTTCTGCCTTTAAGCGCGCAAGCAATTTTTCTTCGCTTTCGCTGCTGCCCCCTTCGGTATACGAAAGCAGCAGCGGCATGGTTTTATACAAGCCCAAATCCGCAGCCCATTCCATTTTACGGCGCACTTCGCCCACCGTTAAAATTTTACGGGATAACAGCCGTTCCACCACCTCATAATCATCCAAGGCGACGTATTTTTCAAACAGTTCGGTGCGTTTTTTGAAATTTGCATCGCAAACGGTAAGCAAGGGCAACAGTTTTTCCCTGGAAAGGGACAGCAAGTCCAGCCCCGGTTGCATGACTAAAAAAATGCGGATTCCAAATGCTGCCGCACCGCCGAACACTTCCACGGGCGTATCATTATTTACCGCACCCACACGCGCCACGCCCCCGCGCACGCCTAACAGTTTTTCCAGTTCGTTTTTCGTCATAATCATAGCCCCGTAAAAATTTGTAGGCAAATATTATAGCATAACGAACAGGGTGCCGTCAATCCGCTTTCGGGAATTTTTATAAAATTTGTTTTGAAAAATTTTTCGAAAAAGGGGGAAAAGATTTGTTCTTTCCTTTTTCTTGCAGTATAATGAAAGAACCTTAAAAAGGAGAACGGAATTTTGCAACGTGCAGACTTACATCTTCATACGGTGTTTTCGGATGGAGAAAAAACCCCCGAACAGCTTTTAGCGGCTTTGAAAAAAGAAGGAATACAAATATTTTCCCTGACCGATCATGACGTATCCCCCGACCATTCGGAATTTGCCGCCCTTGCAAAGCGCGAAGGGCTTACCTATATCCCCGGGGTAGAATTTACCACGTACGATAGGGAGCAAATTCACATTTTGGGCTACGGATACAAACGGACGGACGCATTTTTACAGCGGCTATCCGCCATACGCGAACAGCGTGAACGGCGCAACTTAACCATCTTAAATAATCTGGGAAAAGTGGGTGTACATATTTCCCCCGAAGAAGTAGACCATAACGCCAGCGGTTTTTTCGGCACCCTGCAAATTATTCGCGCCATGGTAAAAAAGGGATACGTACCCGATTACCCCGCAGGTATGCGCGATTATTTTTATACGGGTGGACCGGGCTACGTAAGCCAGGAGCGTATCTCTCCGCACGAAGCGGTGCGATTGATAAAATCCGCAGGGGGCGTTCCCGTTTTGGCACACCCGGGAAAAATGGATACCCTTTCCTTACCCGAACAAAAGGAAATGATTGCCACCTTGAAAGAAGAAGGGCTGATGGGTATAGAATGTTACTATTCTTCGCATACTGAAAGCGAAACCGCGCGGTACTTGAAGTGGGCAAAGGAATTAAACTTATTGCAAACGGTAGGTTCGGACTTTCACGGCGTGGAACGCCCCGAACACGTGGGACATCCCGTGCACTTCCTTTCCGCAGCGGAAACGGAACTGTTATGCGGAAAAAACTGATTTATCTTGTTTTATTATTTTCCGCCGCGGTTTTCGCGGCGGGATTTTTTTGCCCCTCTCGGGTCAAAGGGAACGTATCGGTAGAAGGAATTTCCCTGCGGGGATTAAACGAACGGCAAGCACAAAACGCGCTTGCCCCACTTTTTCATGCTTGGCAAAACCGGCGGATTCTGCTAACCCTGCCCACCGGCACGGAAATTTCCCTTTCCGCACCCGATATCGGTGTTACAACGGATTTTTCTGCAATATGGCAAAAAGCCATCCGTGTAAAAAGGGGGAAAGGGGCAAACTTTCCCCTAACCCCCACTTTTTCCTTAAAGGACTTCCCCGCGATTTCTCAAACCATTGCAAAGCAATTATATCTTGCGCCCCAAAACGCGGTTTTATCCTTTTTCCCAAACAGTACCAACATGTTTACAATCACCCCCGAAAAGCAGGGCAGGCAGGTAGATGAATACTTGCTGCTAAAAAACATTCTTTCCCTTTTGCCTGCGCTAAAAACACACGAACAAATATCCGTTGCCGTTCCCGTAAAAACACTTGCACCCACCATAACAGAAAAAGATTTGCAGCAACGCCACGCAACCCTTGCCACTTTTTCCACTTCCTATGGCTCCTCCCTAAAAGAAAGGAAACACAACGTTTTTCTTGCAGCAAGCAAGTTGCATGGCAAAACCCTTTATCCGGGCGAAACCCTTTCTTTTAACGCGTGCGTGGGTGAACGCACCGAACAAGCGGGATTCCTGAAAGCAAAAGTGATTGAAAAGGGCGCCTTTACCGAAGGGGTGGGCGGGGGCGTTTGCCAGGTTTCGGGTACCCTGTACAACGCGGCAGTGCTTTCGGGTTTAACCATAACCGAATATCACCAACATTCGCTTGCCGTATCGTATTTACCGCCGGGCAGGGACGCCATGGTCAACTACGGCACAGCCGACCTGAAAATTCGCAACGATTTTCCCCATCCCGTTTTCCTAACCGCAAAGGCAGATGGAAACATCCTTTCCTTTACCTTTTACGGCGCCCCCACAGGCAAAACCTACGCCTTGGAAAGTACCGTTACGGGAACCGTTCCCGCACCCGAACCTTTGATTGAACAGGATGATGGCTCCCTGTTTCCCGAATTAAAGGTGGGCGAACAAAAAATAATACAACGGGAAAAAGCAGGCATCCTTTCGGAATGTTATCTATTAGTTACAGAAAAAGGAAAAACCACAAAAATACTTCTTCGCAAAAACAAATATTTACCCGTGCGCGGACACGTGGTTTTTGGGGGCGCCCAACCCAAAACGGAGCAGCCCCCAACCCCCTCCCCTGCGTTTTGTGCGTAAAAAAATAATTTTTCCTTAAAAAACTACCCAAATTGCATTGACTTTTGTTTGGAAGTGTGCTATCATAAGCAAGCAATTTTAAGTTCGGCTTGGAGAAATACCCAAGAGGCCGAAGGGGCTCCCCTGCTAAGGGAGTAGTGCGGGACAACCGCAGCGAGAGTTCAAATCTCTCTTTCTCCGCCAAGAGCAAACAAATCCGAACCCTCGGAGATGTTTGCTTTTTTATTTTAAATTTTATGCCGTGAAAGGTTCTTGACATGAGAAAGGAGTGTGATAGGCTAGGTTGCCACAAGGCAATAAAAAAGCCCCTTAGGGCGATTTGGTTGGCTCTTATAAGCCTTAAATCACACACCTAAGAGGCTCGTGTCAAGAACACCATGGAATAAATTTATTGTCTATATATAAATCTTCATCATTAAAGTATAGTCTTTAAGAATTGGAATAGGTTTATTCATTAACTTTACAGGCATTTTAACATTTTTATTGTAAAAAGAAAAGTCCCGACTTTCGTCAGGACTTAATGTTTTTGGAGTGTTATAGGTAATAATCATCTTGTCATTAAATACTAGTATTTCTTTTACAAGTAAGCTTATTATCGTTTTGGGTTCTTGCTTTAATGCTAATTTATAAAACGCTATAATCTCATCTTCAGTAAGCTTTATTTCCGTTTTAGATTGCTCTACAACAAGTTGTGTTTCAATCTTTTTTAATAACGTTTCAAGCTCCCTTAAACGCTTCATAGCAGTTGCAGACGTTCCACCGTTTTCAATAGCACTCATAATATTGTTTATGCTATTTTCGGTTTGACGTTTTTCTTTTATAAGCTTAGTTAAAACAACGTTTTCTTTAAGCCTTATATCTTGCATTTCAGTTATTTTTCTAGCCATAAATCTAAGGTTGTTATCATCGGATAAATAGTTGGTAACGTTTTCAATTACGTATTGTTCAAGCATTTCTTTACGTTCTTGTTCTTTTTGGCAACCATTATGTTTACGCTTTCCAGAGCAACGATAATATCTAATAACGTTACCTAGTTTTGTAGTTCCTGATTCTGCCGTTATAGGCATACCACAGTAACCACATTTTAATTTATCTCTTAATAAGTAAAAGTGTTCAGGGCTCCTTGAACCCTTTTTATTTTTTATTGATTTTGCTCTTACTTTCTCAAATAATTCAGTCGGTACGATTTGAGGATATATATTATCGTAAATCTTTCCGTTAAAGTTATATATTCCTGTATATTTTTCGTTACTTAAAATCTTGTGAATAGTATTTATTGCAAATCTTTTACCTTTGTTTAACACGCCTCTTGCCGTTAGGTTATCAATTATATCTTTAACATATACGTCTTGAGCATATTGTTCGTATATAAATCTAACGTGTTCTGCTTTTTCTTCATCAATAACAAGTTTTTGATTTTCTTTTCTATAACCATAGAGTAGGTGTCCACCTGTATAGTTGCCTTTAATACGGCTTTCGTTTAAGCCACGTTTTACTTTTTGTGAAAGTTCAGCTGAATAGTATTCGGCATAACCCTCTAGCATACTTTCTAATATAATTGCTTCAGGACTATCAGGGATATACTCGGTGGCAGATAATAGTTTAACGCCATTAGTTTTTAAGGTGTTTTTATGTATAGCTGTTTCAAGCTTATTACGGCTAAATCTATCAAACTTATAAACTAATACGTAATCCCATTCTTTACGGCTACTATCTTTAATCATTCGCTGAAAATCAGGTCTGTTATCGTTTGTTCCTGTCATTGCTCGGTCAATATAGGTATCAAGAATAATTATATCGTTGTTTTTTGCGTATTCATTACAAACCCTTAATTGTCCGTCAATAGACTGTTCACTTTGGTTATCGCTAGAGTATCTAGCATAAATTACTGCTGTTTTAATTTCTTTTTTCATTTTTTTAATCTCCTTTTAATTTAATATAGTTTTTTAATTTGTCTTACCGACGGAGGCGACCAAAACGAATCGGCTTATGTAATTTGAATTTTTATATATTGAGCCTTTTTCACAAGGGTTGCTAAAAGCAATGTATTTCACCCTTGTAAAAAAGAGTCGGTTCGTTTAAGCTCCGTCAAACAGGGTAAGACTAATTTGATTTAGGCATTTCTTTGATAGTTTCTTTGCTGACAGTTCCCATATAAGTTCCCTCATCAAAGCACATGAAGCTATCGTATAAAATAGCCTTTTTATCTTCAATTCCGTATGGGCAAAGTATGTCCTCATCAAGAATATCCGATATAAAATAAGTCGGTAACTTTCCACCATAGCAAAGCCTTTCGCCACTTTTTTCTATATATTTAATTAGGTATCTAACTGAATTACATATATCCTCATCGGTATATATCTTCTTAAAATCGTTTCTACCAAATTGTTTAAGAAAATGTGTGTTTTGATAGGTTGTTTGCATACGGCAAGTAGTAGTGTTGTAGTCTTTTGTTTCTTGTAGTTCGCCTATCATGTTAGGGATATAAAAGATTCCGTGAAAGTGTAATCTTTCATTTTTAGGGGAGCGTTCAAAAGCTCCTATATATTTCCAACCTTTTCTATTAACCATGTGTTTTAGAGTGTTTAATAATTTCTCTCTAAAATCATCTGGCGATAATATCTCATCAGAATAGGTAAACGTACAAAAATAGTTCCATTCTTGCAATCGTATTTTTCGCATAAGTCTTACGTTGCGTTTTATGTTATTGTTTCTTTTCCGTTCATTGTTTTGGTTAATAAAATCCGTTCTTTTTTCAGTATCAGGTATAGTTTCTTTTAACTTTTCGTTTATAAATTCATTACGTTCGTTTTTTGGCAATTTTTTGCTGTCTTTATAAGCCCTTTCAAATATCTCTTTTTCTTTGCTGACAGTCTTTCTTTTCTTGCCTGACTTTACTTTTTTTCTAGGGAAATTCTCTTTAGGGATAGCGATATAATGACTTCCGTCAAAATATATCTTAGCTTTTCCAAAAGACATAGTTTTTACCTCCTTTTTAAGTATTTTTAATGGCAAAAAACAAAAAATGGCAGGGTAAAAACACCTATGGTTTTCTACTCTGCCATTACTTTACATTACGTTTCATATTCATTTACTTTTAATCAGTCAATCCGTTACGTTACATTTCCATTTCCTTTACCTTTTTAACTTTAATTTTGCTGATTATTCTTACTTTTCTTATACAAATCCATTATGCGAGAGAACATAGTTTCAACAAACAATTTTTGTTCGTTATTTGATAGCTTTGTTAGGTCTGGACTACCACGTGTTTCAACTTTTAATTTGTGTTTAAGCATAGTTTATTCCTCCTATATTTTTTGGAGAATAAAAAATGGGCGCAATACGAGTGTAAAAAACTCCGTACTTCGCCCATAAATGCCATCTTTACCGTGATGCGTCATTTCGCTATACGCCACAAAATTTATTCAACTGTGACATAATAACATAGTGAAAATACCTTTGTCAAGCGTTTAAGACAAAAATCCGAACAAATGTTTGTAATTTTTTATTTAGGGTTGCAAATACGCCTTTAGAGGCAAGAAAGAAAAGGGGTTGATAAATTCTTTATCAGCCATAAAAACACTTTAGGAAGATAAAAAAGGAATCTTGATTAAAGGTGGTAAAGAAAAGCAAAAAAACGCAAGGCGTTAAGTGGTTGTTTGGCGCCAACGGACTAGTGCGCCAAATCCACTCGCCTGCGTTTGCTTCTTTACCTTTTTTCAAGTGTTTTTATTCGCTAAAGTTTTCGAGTGATAAAGTTTTGTTTTTGTGTCTGCTTGTCTCGGCGAGCGATAGCGAGCCGACTTGTTCAAGACAAGCAGACACCATAGTGCCAAATTTGAGTTTTAAGTAAATAATTTTGGCGATTGCAAAGATTATCTTGCTTTTTGAATTTATATGTGGTATTATAAATGTATAATTGCATTAGGAGTAATTTATGGCAGTAAGTTATAAAAAATTGTGGAAGCTTCTTATAGATAAAGACATGAAAAAAGAAGATTTACGTGTTAAGGCAGGTATTTCAACTAATACGATGGCAAAGCTTGGTAAAAATGAAAATGTTAATACTGAAATGCTTGTAAAAATTTGCTCTGCCCTAAAATGCGACATAGCAGACATAATGGAGATAATAGAAACTGAAAAATAAAGTTATATGACAAATATTGTCATGTTTGCTGTGTTAAAATTTTAATTAATAAGGAGCATAGATATGTCTTTTGATATTTGGAATAGAAGATACACAGGAAGCAAGTACAAGCTTGCAGATTGGATATTTGATATAATTGATAAGAATTGTAAAGGAAATTCATTTTGTGATATTTTTGCAGGAACAGGCGTGATGGCGCAAAGAGCGATTGCCAAAATGGACTCTGTTATTATTAATGATTTTTTATATTCTAATGAAATAATTTATAAGGCTTTTTTCCTTAAAGAAGAATATGATGAGAATAAAATTTTAGAATATAAAAATCTTTTTCAATCTCTAAGGGGACTTAAGTTAAAAGCCAATTACGTTTCTAAAAATTTTGGAAATAAATTTTTCTCTAAAAACGATGCTTTAATTATTGGAGAAATTAGAGAGATTATTGAAAACGCTAAGGATTTAACAGAAAAAGAGAGAGCAATTTTAATAGCTTCGTTGCTTTATTCGGCAGATAAAGTTGCGAACACTGTTGGGCATTATGATGCGTATATTAAAGGTCATGTAATAAATGACCAGTTTATATATGAATTAATTAATCCTTACAAATCGAATGCTAACATTGAAATTTATCGTCAAGATGCTAATTTGTTAGCTAAAACATTAAAATGCGATATTGTTTATATAGACCCACCATATAATTCTAGGCAATATAGCCGTTTCTATCATGTGTTAGAAAATATAGCAACATGGAAAAAACCTAAATTATATGGCGAAGCATTAAAGCCTAAGCCTGAAAATATGAGTGATTATTGCAGATGCTCTGCAGTAGAAGCTTTTTCTAATTTAATCAATGATTTAGAGTGTAAATACATTGTTGTATCGTATAACAACACTTATGAATCTAAAAGTAGTTCTTCTAAAAACAAGATGACACTTGAAAACATTAAAGAAATTTTGTCTGAAAAAGGGAAGCTTTATTGTTTTGAAAAATCTCATCAATTTTTTAATGCTGGAAAAACTAAGTTTGATAACCATAAAGAAATAATCTTTTTAGTTGAGGTAAAAAACAATGAAAAATGATAATAAAACAAATAATGAATTTAATCGTTCCCCATTCTTTTATGTTGGGGATAAGTTTAAGCTTTTGCCTCAATTAAGAGAAAATTTTCCAAAAAATATTGAAAGATTAGTTGAGCCTTTTTGTGGAGGAGGGAGTGTTTTCTTAAACACTCCAGCAAAAGAATACGTATTAAATGATATTGATAGCAACATGGTGTCCTTGCATCAGTTTTTAATTTCATATAGTAAAAATGAAACAGATTTCTGGACTAAAGTTGAAAATATTATTAAGCAATATAATTTGTCTGCCACATATAAAGGGACTGTTATTCCACAAGAGTTAAGAGCTGAATATCCTAAGACTTATTTTGCAAAATACAATAAAGAATCATATACGGCACTTAGAAATGATTACAATGCAAATAAAGATGATTTAATGAAATTATATATGTTGCTTATATATGGTTTCAATAGAATGCTTAGGTTTAATGCAAAAGGCGATTTTAATCTTCCTGTTGGAAATGTTGACTTTAATGACAATGTTGTTAAAGCTCTTAATGCATATTTCAGTTATGTGAAAGACAAGAAAATTCAATTTTACAATATGGATTTTGAGGCGTTTTTAGACTCTTTAGAATTAAAAGAAAATGATTTTGTTTATTTAGACCCTCCTTATCTTATTACTTTTAGCGAATACAATAAGTTATGGGATGAAGATTGTGAAATGCGTTTAATTAAAGTTTTGGATAAGTTGCATGAAAAAGGAATTAAATTTGCCGTATCAAATGTTTTGTGGCATAGAAAAAAATATAATGGAACGTTTAATCTATGGGCACAAAAATACAATGTTGTTAGAGTAAAAAGCAATTACATTAGTTTTAATGATAATACGGATAAAGATACATACGAAGTTCTTGTGAAAAATTATTGAGGTTAAAATTATGCCAAATAAAGTTAGACATGGAAAAAGATTATATAAACAAATGGCTATGGAGGTTGCCGTTAGAAATCCTGAAAGATATCCTGCTCTTTTAGCCGTTTTAGCGAAATATGAGGGCAAAATTCTTGATGATGCATGTATATTAGATATTTATGCTGATTTATTTATGAGCCATACGATTGATAGTAAAAATGTAGATGCTGACAAATTATGTGCTGATGAAATTAAGAATTATGTTAAAAACAACGTAAGCCACAACAACGAATGGGGATTCCCAACAGGCTATCAGGCAGGCTTTACTAGATATCTTAAAACGTTATCGGAACTTGGCTTTGTTTATACTCAGTATAAAGATGAGATTCGCATTTCTGCTGTGGCAAAAGCATTATTAAAATCTGAACTAGAAGTGTCAGAGGCTTTTGCTTTGCAATGTATGCGTTTTTGGCGTAAATCACCTTATCGCAGGGTGTTAAATGATTTTAATTATTTTGAATTTATACTTAGGGTATTAATTAAATTAAAAGAAAGTAAAAGGAGTTTATCATACCCACAATTTATACTATCACTTTTTAGCGAGAATGGTAATGTTGATGAATTTATTGATTTAATTGATTCATTAAAGCTTGGAAACGATATTGATAAAATGTATCAATATATAGTAAAAAAATATAGTGAGGTTGATAAAGAATATTCTAAAGTTGTAAAACAATCATCAGCCGTTGATGATTACGGAAATACTGTTTTTAGAGTTTTACAATTAACAGGGTTTATCTCCGTAGAAAATAAGTCTGGACTGTTATTAATTTCTATCAATGAAGATAGATATGACTTTTTAAAGTGTTTACTTGCTAAAGGTTTTTCTATTACTGAAGAAGCTAAGGAAGATGAAGAAATTTATTTTGTTGAACTTGGAAGCTTAAGTAATAATCTTAAAAACGAAATAGTTTCTTATAGAGAGAAAGAAAGTCCAATTATTTCTAACTACAATTCTATTCTTGAAAAAGTAGTAGCTGATTATAAATTGACTGAGGCAATCGTTGTTGGCTGGATTAAAGCTCTTGCCATTAATGGAAAAGATAAAAACTTTTGGTATATACAAAACCCATTAAAATTGGAATTTTACATAGCAATTTTAATTTATCTAAAATACGGCAAAGAATTTGAGGTTAAGCCAAATTATAAGGCAGATGACAAAGGTATTCCATATCAACATGCCCCTGGGAATATCGGAGATATTAATATTACGTCAAAATTAGTTAATTGGCTGGTTGAGGTTACTTTGATTAGAAATAAAACACAGCAATTAAATAGTGAAACGGCTAACTGTATAAGGCATTTAAGACAAGGTGCAGAGTCGCAAAAATATTTGTCGTTTGTTGCCCCTGTGGTTTGTCCTGATACGGAAGAGTTTTATAGAAACTCAGTTATCAATATGATAATTGAAGATGAAGAAAATTGTTTTATTAAAGCATATTCTATTGAAGATTTTGTGTCAATTACTCAACAAAAATTAAACATGAAAGATATGCAAGACTATAAAATTGACGTTGTAAATAAAATGCGTAAAAAGTTTGCATAAAGAGGAGGATAAATGAAACCGAATGTATTTGTAATAATGCCATTTAATGAAGATTTTTTTGCATTATATGAAGAACTTAAAAAAGTTTTTGGGGAGAAATACGAGTTTCAAAATGCTGGTGATTTAGACACCCAACAAAACATATTAAAGGACATTGTATTGGGCATACATAGTGCAGATATAATTATAGCTGATTTAACAAATCTAAATGCAAATGTTTTTTATGAGTTAGGCTTAGCACATGCGATGAATAAAAAAGTTATAATTATTACGCAAGATATTGTAGATTTGCCTTTTGATATTAAATCCTATAAAGCGAATGAATATAGTTTGCAATTTAACAAGTTGCCTAAACTTATTGATAAATTAAAAGAATTGCTTGACGGTGCAGTTGATGGGAAAATTAAGTATGGTAATCCTGTTTCGGATTTCATTGGTGCTCATCAAAATACAGGCATTGAGATACCTCAACAGAATAATAAAGAGATTGTTGTAGATGAAACATTAGAGGTTGAAGATGATAAGGGCTTCTTAGACTATATTACTGAGATAGAAGAAAATGCTGAAAAAATGACCGATGAATTAAATTCAATGAAAGATGAAATGTTGGCTTTAAATTCTTCGGTTGATACTGCAAATCAAGAAATTAATAGAGTTAAGTCAAACAGTAAAAATCTAGACACTTCATTTGCTAAAAGTATTTGTAGAAAATTAGCCGTGCCTACGGATGTATTTGCTAAACAAGTAAAAAGCCATACAACCGTTATATCAAAATGTTGGTCCATAATAGAGAATGATTATTTATCATTATTGGATAATAATTATGCAAAATTAGACTCGAACAAAAAAGGTTTAAAAGAATCTTTAGATGCTTTAATATGCATGCAAAAAGAAATTATCAGTTCAAATGAAAAAATGCAATCTTTTGTTGGGGCATTAAGAAGCACATTAGGTATAGAAAGAAAATTAAATCAGGCTATAACATTTCTAATTAACGAATTTGAAGCTTATCTGTCTGAAACCGATGCTATGAGTTCTTCTATTGATAGAATAGTGGCTAAAAGCAATATGATTTTTAGTGAGGAATGATTTATATTATTGCTTTAAAATTATGTAATAATTAAAAATTTAGGAAGAACATGAAAGAAGAATTTAAGGATTTAATTGGTAGAGATATAGTTGTTAATAAAATATGTCATTTAATTGACCATATGAAAGAAGATGAAAACTTTTGTCTTGCATTAAATGGAGATTGGGGAAGTGGCAAATCTTCTGTGTTAAAATTATTACACCAAAAATTATCAAACAATGAAGAATATATATTGATTAAATACGATGCATGGAAAAATAATTTTTATCCAGACCCTTTAATTGCTATTTTATATTCTATTTTAGATTCTATTAAAGAATATTTTATATATACTGATACACTTGAAAAAAAGGCTAAGAGGTGCAAACGAGTATTAACAAAGACATTAAAAGAATTTGTAAGTAAAGGAACTTTTGTTATTAAAAGTAAGGAGGATATATGTAAGCAACAGGAATTGTA
>JAZRTI010000055.1:0-7762 GCA_045651955.1 Christensenellaceae bacterium
CTCCCGCGACAGCGGGTGGAGGAGTTTATAACTCCCTCCGTCTTGCTATCGCAAGCCACCTCCCCCTTAGGAGGAGGCATACCCCCTCATCCGTCAAGCGTTGCTTGACACCTTCCCCCCAAGGGGAATGCGAGAGATTCTCCGCATTGCCCGACAAAGTGGGTAGGCGAAGAATGACGTATAGAACGAAAAGCGAAATACCCACCAAACAAGCCCCCCTTGTGTAAAGGGGGGAACGAAAGGGGGGATTGTTAAAAGACCTAGCTTTTACAACCCTTCAGCCCCGCTTCGCGCGGCAGCTCCAACCACAACTCTTGTTAATTTTGTTGCGTTTGGTAGGTACTCCCTACGGTCGCCTTACACAGGGGAGCCGTTTAGATTCTTCGCCCCCAAAAAGGCAATTTTCAACCGCGTGTATGGTGGGGGTAAACACTTTTAACTGCATGTATGGTGGGGGTAATATCATTAGTTGCACACTATCCCCCCTGCTAACGCCCAAAGCGGTGCGCCCCAAACCCACACAAAAACCCACTAAACCAAGCAAAACCAACACTCTTTTGTAAACAACCCACACAACCCCAAATTTTGTAAAAAAATAACATAAAAAATGAAAGAAAAATTAAAAAAACTATTGACAAAACTTTGGGATATGCTATAATTAAACCACAAACAAGGCGCGCGCAGGTTGCTGCGCAACGGGTAACCGCCCACCGCAAACACTGTGCGGAATGCAAAGCGGTTCGCCTTTTTGCCCCTTTTTTGCATTTGTTGGGGGTGTGTTATTCTTCGTTTACCTGCGTATACAGGCTTTGCGGAGAATCTCCAAAAGCCGCAAAATTAAGCCTTCTCCAGTGGGAGAAGGTGTCAAGCATCGCTTGACGGATGAGGTGTATCAGCACTTGGTGGAAATAAACCAAGTTTCCGTGTGAAACTACTCATCCACCGCGGGGCGGTCCCCCTTCTCTTACAAGAGAAGGTTGAAAATCAGGTTATAACGGGTGGTTCCGTTTAACAATAAAATTTTATTTTTTTAAGGAGGAATTTTTCCTATGAAAACCAATCGCAGAAAGCCTTTTATCCTGGCTACCCTTGCACTTGGCCTTGTATTAGTAATGGGTCTTGGTGCTAACACTTTTGCTAAATACTTAACCGAAGATGCTGGTACCGACACCGCACGTGTTGCTAAGTGGGGCGTAACCGCTGAAAACACTCTTGCAGGTTTGTTTGGCGAAGACTACACCGCTGACGTTATTGATGATACCGATGCAGAAGTAAGCCTTAATTCTACCGCTTATGGCGCTGGCGACCTTTTGGCTCCTGGTACCGAAGGTTCTGCTACGTTCACCATTACTGGTATTCCTGAAGTTTCCTGCAACGTAACTGCAACCCTTACCATTGTTGATAAAGTTCATGTTGGCACTTATCGTCCTATTACTTGGACCCTTACTGGCGACACTTTGTCTTGGACTGAAGTAACCGATGGTAACGCTACGGAATTTGCAGGCGTTGCTGAAGTTGGTGATAGAGTTGCTGTTATTGCAATTGATCAAGACTACACTCCTGGTGAAGATCTTGCTAGAACTTTGAACTTGAGCTGGGCTTGGGAATTTGAACAAGGTAACGATGCTGCTGATACCACCCTTGGTGATGCTGCTACCGCTAGAGTAAATGTAACCTACAGCGTAACCATTGCTCAATTGGATCAAAACGCTTAATTAGATAAGCAAATCCCAAATCACGTACATAACGTGAACAAATAAACATACGTGGCGCCCTGAACCCTGTAAGGGAAACCAAGTGGGGCAGGGCGCCCCTTTGTTTTTTGGGGAAAACATAATGGGTAAGAACCACCTTGGCCATTATTGTTCCCCAAAGAAGAAAGCTTACGGTGGCTTATAACACATCGCAATACTGTGTCAGCCATCGCCATTTGGACCGTCGAATACAATAAGTATACATCCGCCCCAAATGGCTCGGACTTCCTTGTCTTGCTTGGTTCTAATCCACCTTTACGGTGCCGTATTTGCTACGCAATACCATCTGTCATTCTTCGCCTACCCACGTGATGGGCAAAGCGGAGAATCTAAAAAAAGTTCATAAAAGTTGAAGAAATATGAATTACTACGTTTACATCATAACGAACGTAAAGAACACCGTTTTGTATATTGGAATGACAAACAATTTACGGCGTAGGATGTACGAGCATAAAAATAAGTTGGTAGAAGGTTTTTCCAGTAAGTACAATTTGTGTAAGTTGGTGTATTACGCAACTACAACAGACGTTACTTCTGCCATTGCTTGCGAAAAGAAGTATAAGCACTTTACAAGAAAGGAAAAAGAAAGGCTAATTAACGAACTGAATCCCGAGTGGAAGGATTTATCGTTAGAGTTTTGAGATTCTCCGCATTGCCCGTCAAAGCGGGTAGGCGAAGAATGACACGTAGTAAACCATTACACCCCCTATAAACCCCAAAACGGAGAATAGAATGAGCGCACAGCAAAAGAAAAAACAACGGACGTACTTAGTTCCGTTCATACTTCTCTGCTTTTTTATGGCGATTATCATCCTGTTTATCGCGTTAGCGGATTTACCCGAACCCCTTTCCGAAGGGCCGCTTTTTAAGGTAACCGAAAACGAAGATAAGGAATGGGGCGCTGAAGGGGAGATTGGTGTTTTTCCGGACATAGTTAAGCCCGGGGATAAAGGAACGTTCTTTTTTACTGTGGATAACCAAAACATGGTGCGCCTGGTTTACGATTTTTACATTACCCAAGATTACACGCACAATATTGGGGATAAAAAGTTCCCATTCCGCTACCGTTTGCGCATGAACAACGTTTACGTTGTGGGCAACGAAACGGAAAACGGGTGGTTATTGCCCGAAGATTTATCCTTAACGGGTGTAGACCTGTTACAAGGCAAGCAGCAGTTTGCTTTGGAATGGATTTGGCCCTTTGATGCAGATAGCGATTTAGATACGCTGATTGGCAACCAAGCCGGCAAAATAACCCTAAACCTGCATTTAACTGCAACGGTTAGGGAGGGAGATCCCGAACAGTACCACTAATTAGCGGCGTCGTAAAAGCCTGCCCTGCTTGCAGGGGAGGGGGACCGCTTTAGCGGTGGAGGGGTTGTGCTTGTTTCCCCGCGACCTTTACGGCGGGTTATAACCTGCGCAAACCATACAAAAAAGCTGAAAATTTAACCATTTTTATACAAAACCGATACGGGCGCGGCACAGGTCCGCGCCCGTATATATACGCGCGTACGCGTATACGGTGTCGTATTTGCTACGCAATACTTTGTTAAACTTACGTTTTCGGTGCGGTTACATACCGCTAAGGTATGCGCCCTTCCGAAATCCGCGTTTGCCTTAAAGCCTGCCCTACTTGTAGGGGAGGGGGACCGCTGTGCGGTGGAGGGGTTGTGCTTGCTTCTAAACTTCCGCTTGGCAAAAAAGGTTCACAACTAAAACTAAAACAATAAAAAGGAACAACTATGAGTAAACGCGTGGTAGTGGGTATGAGCGGCGGTGTGGATAGCAGCGTTGCCGCTTACCTGTTAAAACAACAAGGGTATGAGATAATCGGCCTGTTTATGAAAAACTGGGAGGAAACGGAGGACGACGCCTGCACTGCGGAAGCAGACTTTGCAGACGTGCGCCGCGTTTGTTCCGCTTTGGATATTCCGTACTATGCGGTAAACTTTTCCAAGGATTATATGGACCGCGTGTTTTCTTACTTCCTAAAAGAATACGCGGCGGGCAGAACGCCCAATCCGGACGTGCTTTGTAACCGCGAAATTAAGTTCGGACCCTTTAAGCAGTACGCAAAAAGTTTGGGCGCAGACCTGATTGCCACCGGGCATTACTGCGATATTTCGCACGAAAACGGGGTGCACGCCCTGTTAAAGGCAGCCGACCAAAACAAGGACCAAACCTACTTTTTGAACCAACTTTCGCAAGCGCAGTTAGAGGGCGTTTTGTTTCCCTTGGGCAAAATGCAAAAGGGGGAAGTACGGGAAATTGCCGAAAAGTTAGGGCTTTCCACCGCAAAAAAGAAGGATAGCACGGGAATTTGTTTTATTGGGGAACGGAATTTCCGCAACTTCTTAAAAACCTATCTCCCTGCAAAGCCGGGGGAAATTGTAACGCTGGACGGGCGTGTGTTAGGCAATCACGATGGCTTAATGTATTACACGTTAGGGCAGCGCAAGGGGTTAAATATCGGCGGCCAAAAGAATGACGAAGGCAGATGGTTCGTTGTGGAAAAGGACTTAAAAACCAACCGCTTAGTGATTGCCCACGGCAACGAGGACTTGTTATATACGGATGCGGCAACTGTTACCGAAATGAATTGGATTCCGTGTCAGCCCGCGCAAACCACCTTCCGTTGCTTTGCAAAATTCCGTTACCGCCAGGAACAGCAAGGGGTAACCGTAACCGTAAAGCCGAATGGCGAACTGTACGTGGAATTTGACGAAAAACAGCGCGCCGTAACCCCGGGGCAATACTGTGTGTTGTATAACGAAACGCAGTGTCTTGGCGGTGGCGTAATTACGGCATCACATAAGTTTTAAGGAGAAAAACCATGCAAAAAATTGCAAAATTCATGCACGTATCCAAGGAGAACTTTGCAGCGGCAATGCTGGAAGAATTTGGGGTGCAAAACGCGGAAGTAAGCGAAGTAAATCTGCCTAAGCGCGCCACTTTGGGTAGCGCAGGGTACGATTTTTACGCCCCCGTATCTTTCACCCTTGCCCCGGGCGAAACGGCAAAAATTCCCACGGGGATTCGCGCAAAAATGGAAAACGGCTGGGTGCTGATGCTTTTCCCCCGCAGTGGGCTTGGGTTTAAGTACCGCTTGCAACTGGATAATACCGTGGGGGTAATAGACAGCGATTACTTCGGCGCAAAAAACGAAGGGCACATCTTTGTAAAAATCACGAATGACGGAAAAACGGGTAAGTCCCTTACGGTAAATAAGGGCGAAGCCTTTTGTCAGGGGGTATTCCTGCCCTTTGGGATAACGGAGGAGGACGAAGCCCAAGGCGTTCGCGAAGGCGGCTTTGGTTCTACCACGAAATAAGGGGGATAGTATGGAAAACAATGCGGAAATCTTTTCGGAAACCGAAAAGAAAACATCTTGGATAAAACAGGTATTCTTATTCGTTAAAAAGTGGGAAATTTTCTTCTTTTTGGCGCTTATCAGCGTGTTTGCGATTATCCTTCGCGTAAAACTGTTTGAATATCTTTCGGGGGATATGTACGGTGCGCTGGTTCCTTGGTTTGAAGGAATTAAACAATACGGCGGTCTTGGGGGCGTGGGTGCCTTGTATGCCAAAGGCGTTCCGGAGGAGATTTTAGCCAAATACCCCGGTTCTTATGATTGCGATTACGCGCCCACGTATTTATATTTTTTGGCAATTTTAACCGCTTTCCCGGGTAAGCCCATTGTTCTTATTAAGTGGCTTTCGGTAATTTTTGATTTCGTGCTTGCACTGTTTGCAGGGTTAATCGTGCGCCATTACAAAAAATCGGATACGGCGTTTGCACTTACTTTTTCCGCAGTATTATTCCTTCCCGCGGTGTTCTTAAACAGCGCGGTTTGGGGTCAGTGCGACCAAATGTACGTTGCCTTTATTTTAATGTCCTTTTACTTTATGTTAAAGGAAAAGCCTTGCGCCTGTATGGTTATGTTTGCCGTGGCGTTTGCTTTGAAAATTCAGGCAGTGTTCTTTTTACCCGTTCTGGTTCTTGCCGTTGCCAAAGGGAAATTACCCTGGTGGTCTGTACTGTTTGCTTTGATGACCTATGCCTTTTCGGGATTGCCCGCAGTAATGGGCGGCGCAACGGTAAAACAGGCGTATTTCACCTTTGTAATGCAAATGGGGCGTTTCCCCAGTTTAACCTTAAACGCACCCAACTTGTATACATGGATTGCTTACCTTGCCCCCAACAATATTCACAGGGACGCACTTTCGGGCGGTATGACCTTTGGTGCTATCGCAATTACGGGGATTGCCCTGCTGCCTTTATACCGCACGAAATTTGATATTAAGGATGACGGCGTATGGCTAATGATAACCGCCTTTTTCGCCGCCTTTATGCCATTTATTATGCCGCATATGCACGAACGCTACTGGTTCCTTTCGGATATCGCGCTCCTTATTATTTTAGTGCTGAACCACAAAAAATGGTTGCCTTGCGTGGCACTGATGGGCGGTTCGCTGTTCGTGGTTATGAAGTATCTGTACCAAACGGATTTCCTTTCGTTAGGGCAGGTTTCGGTTGTCATGCTGTTGGGTCTGTTTGGCGTGGGTAAAATGCTGATAGATTACGTAAAGCAAATCACCCTGGGAAAGGAAGACCCCTCCCCCTTGTTTGATGGGGAAAAAGGGGAAGAACCGCATGGGGAAGAACCCACGGAAGAAATTGCCAAAGATTCCGCCGCGTTGCAAGCAGAACAAGACAACGCCTAAACAAAACAATAGGAGGAGAAATCAATGAAAAAACAAATAACAACAGTAATTGTAACATTGGTTTGTGTTATGCTTTGCCTTGCAGTAACCGCGTGCATGGGCAGTTCTGACCCCCAGCCCACCCCCACGCCCGGTGTTAGCACTTCGGCAAGCGTTAGCGCTACACTCACGGCAAGCGTTACGCCTACGCCCGGTACAAGCACTGCGCCCGGTGTTAGCACTTCACCTAGCACCACGCCCAGTGGTACTCCTTCGGTGGCACCAAGCACCACGCCAAGTGATATTACCTCCGAATTTTTCACCCTGAGTGGCACTACGTTTTCGGTAACCGTGCCCAACAGCCAAACGAAATTAGAACTTTCGGATAAATTCAATATTCCCCAGGGCGTTTCTGCGCAATTATATAAGGAAATGGGCGGAACGGGCGTTTTACTTACTTCCACCCTTGTTTCCCTTTACGAAGGGGAAAACGTATATTCCTTAGTGGTAACTATGCCCACGGGCTTTCCCAAAACCTACGCAGTGGTAATTACGCGCAACCCCACGTATGCCGTGCGTTTCAACACGCAGGGTAGCGCAGTGGAAACGCAGTACGTAGAAAACGGCTTTTGCGCCGTTCAGCCCACCCAAAACCCCACGCGTGCGGGCTACATGTTTACGGGTTGGGATTACGATTTTACCACCCCCGTAACCCAAAGTATCACTGTTAATGCGCAGTGGCAAGCCAACCTAAATTCCCTTTCCTTTAACCCTAACGGGGCAACGGCTGGGAATATGCAGTTAATCCAAATCCGTACGGGGGAAAGCGCAACTTTGCCAAACGTAGCCTTTACCAAAACGGGGTATACCTTCCTTGGCTGGGCAACCAGTGCAAATGGTCCGGTGCGCTATCAAAACGGTGCGGAATACACCATGGGCACGGATAGCGAATACACCCTGTACGCCGTATGGCAAGGCAATCTAAACACCTTAAAGTTTAACGGAAATGGCGCAACTTCGGGTAGCATGGCAAACATGCAAATTCGTTCGGATGCAACGGCAACCTTAACCGCAAATGCATTTAGCAAAACGGGTTACACCTTTATTGGTTGGTCTACCACCCCTACGGGTGTAGAAGAATATGCAAACCGTGCCACCTACACCATGGGTACGAATAGCGAATATACCCTGTACGCCGTATGGCAAGGCAATCTAAACACGTTAAAGTTTAACGGAAACGGAGCAACTTCGGGTAGTATGGCAAACATGCAAATAAAAACGGGTGCCACCGCCACCCTTACC
>JAZRTI010000056.1:0-12311 GCA_045651955.1 Christensenellaceae bacterium
GAATATCATGCAATTATTTTGTAAAAGCCGACGTACTCCCACACCGCGGGGCGGCGGTTATCAGCCGCCGAATAAAAAAGGGGCAGTGCAATAACTGCACTGCCCTTTTCCGCTTGGGTTTTTCCTGTTTTTCTTATTCCATAACAGCGGTAGCACCAGCTGCTTTCAACGCTTCTACGATCTTTTCTGCGTCTGCCTTTTGAACGGCTTCCTTAATTACGCCGCCCTTTTCTACCATACCTTTTGCTTCTACAAGGCCAAGGCCGGTTGCTTCACGTACTGCCTTAATAACAGCAATCTTGTTGCCGCCAACTTCTTTCAGTACTACGTTGAATTCGGTCTTTTCTTCTTCAGCTGCTGCTGCGGGAGCTGCTGCACCTGCAACTGCTACGGGAGCTGCTGCGCTTACGCCGAATTCGGTTTCAATTGCTTTTACCAAGTCGTTCAATTCAAGAACGGTCATGGTTTTGATTTCTTCAATCATCTTTGCGATATCTGCCATTGTTCTATCCTCCAAGAATAATAAATAAAATTTTGTTCCGCCTTAGGCGGGAATTTTGGCAAAAACGGAATTATTCCGCTTTGCTGTCTGCAACGGCTTTGATTGCGCGAGCAAACCCGCTGATAAAGCCTTGCAAGGTGCCTGCCAGCATTGCGTACAAACCTTCCTTGGAAGGAATGCTTGCAAGTGCCTTGATGCCCTTTTCATCCATATAAGCGCCGTCTACCCAGCCGCTTTTTACGGAAATTTTGTCGTTTAATGCTTTTACCGTGTCTACAACGATTTTTGCTGCAGATACTTCGTCTTCTGCAAACGCAACGGACGTAGTATTGTTCAAATCGCTGTCAAACGCGTCAATGCCCAATTCGTTAAAAGCACGCTTTAAGAGAGTGTTCTTATAAACTTTGTAGAACACGTTGCTTGCGCGGAACTTATTACGAAGTGCAGTGTCTTCAGCAACAGTCATGCCCTTGTAGTCTACCAAAACAACGGATTTACTTGCTTGAATACGTGCTTTGATATCTTCAACGACTTGCTTTTTTGCTTCCAAATTCGCTGACATAGCCTTTACCTCCTACTTTATTTGAAACAGAAAAATGGAAAAACCCTTACGCCGCGTAGTAACGGCATAAGGGTATCTTAACGATATTCTTAAAACCATTACCTCGGTAGGAAAACCTTGCGGTTTATTACGTAAAACCTACTGTCTACGGCTTGATTACCCGTACAGTATATCACACTGTACAAGGTTTGTCAACTTAATTGAACTTGTTGTTTGCGATTTTTACGCCGGGGCCCATGGTGCTTGCAACGGTAATACTTTTGATGTATTGACCTTTTGCAGCAGCGGGTTTCGCTTTCACGATTGCTTCCATAAGCGCGGTGTAGTTTTCGTTCAGCTTTTCAGCACCGAAAGACTTTTTGCCGATGGGGCAGTGAATAATCGCGGTTTTATCCAAACGGTATTCAACTTTACCGGCTTTTACGTCCTTGATTGCCTTTTCAACGTCCATAGTAACGGTACCCGACTTGGGGTTGGGCATTAAGCCCTTAGGACCAAGCAGACGACCGATACGACCATCTACGCCCATCATGTCGGGGGTGGTAATCATTACGTCAAAGTCAAACCAGTTTTCGGTTTGAATTTTTTGAATCATTTCTTCAGCGCCAACGAAATCTGCGCCTGCTGCGGTTGCAACATCCGCCTTATCGCCTTTTGCGATAACCAAAACTTTCACGTTTTTACCCGTACCGTTGGGAAGAACGATAACGCCGCGAACCTGTTGGTCTGCTTGCTTGGGGTCTACGCCCAAACGAACGTGAAGTTCAATGGTTTCGTCAAACTTTGCTTTCGCGGTATCTACCACGATTTTCATTGCATCGGCGTTGTCGTAAGCTTGGCTGCGATCATACGCCTTGATGCTTTCAGCATATTTTTTTCCGTATTTCACTTTGTCAATCCTCCTATGGTTTTAACGAACGGTAAAACCCGTTCTCCCATTACACGGCTTAGTCTACTACGACTACGCCCATACTGCGGGCAGTACCCGCGATCATGCTCATTGCCGCTTCCAAAGATGCAGCATTCAAATCGGGTTGCTTCATCTTTGCGATTTCTTCTACTTGCGCCTTGGTGATTTTAGCAACTTTATCCCTGTTGGGTTTAGCGCTGCCGTGTTCAATCTTGCACGCTTTCTTAATAAGAACGGGTGCGGGGGGCGTTTTCAGAACGAAATCAAAAGAACGGTCCTGATAAATGGTGATGACAACGGGGATAATAAGCCCCGCTTGCGATGCGGTTTGTTCGTTGAATTGCTTGGTGAAGCCAGGGATGTTAATACCGTGGGGACCTAAGGTAGAACCTACGGGAGGTCCCGGGGTAGCTTTACCGGCTGCAAGCTGCAACTTAACTACTGCAGTTACTTTCTTTGCCATAAAAGTCTTCCTCCAAATATAGTGGTTTTAGCAAGGCGTATGAAAAAAAATTTGCGCCTCTCCCACAAAAACCGAAATCGGTTTTTTGCTGATGTGATTGCCGCAATCCTTCCTTTTATTCGGGAATTACGGTCAGTTCAATTTTTTCAATCTGAATCAAATCCAACTCAACGTCCGTTGCCCGACCAAACATTTCCACGTTTGCCTTGGCTTTTTGCGTTGCTTCGTTGATTTCCACAATTTTACCGATAAAGCCTTCCAAAGGACCGGCGATAATTTTAATATCATCTCCCACAGCAAGGTCGGTTTCGGTAACCACGCGTTCCAGTTGCATACGGCGCACTTCTTCGGCGGTCAGCGGCAAAGGTTTGCCGTTAGGACCTACGAATCCCGTAACACCCCTGGTGTTGGTGATAAGGAACCACAAATCGTTGGTATAAATCAGTTTAATGAATACGTAGCTGGGTAACAGTTTCCTTTCTACGACCTTCTTTTTTCCGTTTTTTTCTTCAATGGTTTGTTCCATCGGAATACGGATTTCAAAGATACGGTCCTGCAAGTTGTTGTTTTCTACAAGCTTTTCCAAGGAATCCTTTACCATGGCTTCATAACCCGAGTAGGTATGAAGAACGTACCACTTAGGCGTTTCGCTTAACATGCCACGTGTTCTCCTTAATTGCCGCCACCGATACCGGTTATCAATTTAACCAGTTCGCCAAGACCTAAGTCAATTGCGGTAATTACCACAAGGAAAAACAAGCAAACGGCAAGAACAATACCCGTTTCTTTTACCACTTTACCGAACGTAGGCCACGTAACCTTTTTCAGTTCCAGGAAAATTTCACGCAATTTTCTGCCAATAGCTTTTGCCCAACGAACCAGGAAAAAGGGCTTTTTATTCTTTTCGGTTTTTTGTACCTTGCCCTTGGTTTCCGCGTTTTGTTTTACTTCTTTTTTCATTTTTAACCCCTTATATCGGTAGGAACCGAACTTATTTCGCTTCCTTATGCACCGTCGTCTTCTTACAGAAACGGCAGTACTTTTTCATTTCCAATCTATCAGGATCGTTTTTCTTGTTTTTCATCGTGTCATAGTTTCTTTGCTTACATTCGGTGCAAGCAAGCGTAATTCTCGTTCTCATCTTCGGAACACCTTCCCAAAAAATTACACCCCAAAATCTCGGAGTGTTCTCATATTCTAACACTTCAAAGAAGTTTTGTCAACGTTTTTTAGGGGCTTTTATCACCTTTTTTATGCATTTGTGAATTTTTTTTGGATTCCACCCATTTTTTTGGGGTTTGGTATTGACTTTCTATTATACTAACCGTATAATACGGATAATCCCAAAAGCGCTTATGCACAAAATGCGAACGCGCGAAAAAGCGAGGATTTTATTATGAATTACACCTGCAAACCCACCGAAAAAGATTACCGCTTGTTTGCAAAGAACGTTTTACCTTATGCAACGGATAAGCGGCTGCTGCCCTTTTCTTTCACCGTAGACGGCAAGGAAAAATCGGGCTTTGGCAAAACGCCCGTAAAGGAAACGTTTGAAATTTTGGATAGTACGATGGAACGCCGCACCTTTACCGCACGTTTCAGAAAGGAAAAATTAGAAATTACGGCAGAAACGCTGGTATACAGAGATTACCCCGTGGCGGAATGGGTTGTTACCTTGAAAAACGTGGGGAAAACCCCGTCCGGTTTAATTACCGATTTTAAGGTGGCAAAACACCTGCGATTGCACTCCCCCAACGCAAAACTGCACCACAACACGGGGGACGGCTACCGCCCCGAAGGATTGGAAACCTTTATTACCCCCCTGCTGAAAGGCGAAACTTTATCGTTTAGCCCGTTAGAAGGGCGCGCTTGCGACGGCGCGTTCCCCTACTACCGTTTGGAAAGCCCCACTTTTGGCTATAACCTTGCCATCGGTTGGCCGGGGCAATGGGAAGTGAGTTATTTGGGGGGAAACAACCATACCAAAGTAACCCTTGGGCAAAAGGACTGCGCCTTTCGGTTAAACCCCGGGGAAACCGTGCGTTCCCCCCGCCTTGCCGTGCAGATTTACGACGGGAAAACCGAACGCGGTATCAACACCTGGCGCAGATTTTATTTTGCGCACGTGATGCCCAAGTGGCAGGGCGAACCCTTAAAACCCCTTTTGTTTGCACACGAACACGGAGAAGGGGAAGAATTTACCATGGCAAACACCGCGCAGCAACTTGCCGCGTTAGAGGCGTTTGAGAATATGGGCTTGGATTTTGACGTGTGGTGGATTGACGCAGGCTGGTACAAATGTTATGTTCCCGAAGTGGATAGAAACGTTTGGACGCGCACCGCGAACTGGGATTGCGACGAAAAGCGCTTCCCCAACGAATTTAAGGAAATTTCCGAAAAAGTACACGGGATGGGCAAACGCTTTCTTTTGTGGTTTGAACCCGAACGGATGAGCCGTTTCCACATGCCCGGCTCAGTTCCCGAAAAGTACGGCTGGTGGCGCACCCTGACAAACGAAAAGGGCGAACCGTTCCCCGACGAAACCGTTTTATTTAAGATGGGCAACGACGAAGCGCGCAAGTGGATTGCGGATAAATACAGCGCGTTTATTAAGCGCAACCGAATTGACGTATACCGCCAAGACTTTAATATGGGTCCCTTACAATGGTGGCGGGAAAATGACGAAGAAAACCGCAAGGGCATCATTGAAAATCACCATTGTACGGGATATTTGGCGTTTTGGGACGAACTGAAAAAACAAAACCCTCAACTTTTAATTGACAGTTGTGCTTCGGGTGGCAGAAGAAACGATTACGACACCATGAAACGCGCAATTCCCTTCCATTATACCGATTACGGCTATGGACTGCACGGCATTAAGGAGGCGTTTACGCAAACTATGTTCGCTTGGATTCCCTACTTCCGCAACCCCACCCTTAGCTGGGATTACGCGGACGGAACTTATAAGATGGGGGATGCACATAGCACGGAAGGGGCATCTAAAATGTCCGATACGGATAACTACGCATTCCATACCTCTTTTGCCCCGGCAATGACAACGTATCTTCACCCCGGCGATGACGCACAGAAAGCGGAATACTGCAAAAAGATGATTAATATTTGGCGGCGCGCTGCGGCCTACAACTTTTCGGGCGACTACTACCCCTTAACCCCTTACAGTAAAGATATTACGGGTTGGTACTGCATGCAGTTCCATAACGAAGAAAAGGGCGAAGGGGTTATCAACGCGGTAAGAAACACCAAGTGCGAGCAGGAAGAAATCTCCCTTTCCCTGCGCCAAATAGAAAAGAACGCACTTTACGCGTTTGAATGTCCCGAAACAAACGAAACCTTTACCGCAAGGGGCATAGATTTAATCAAAAACGGTTTGCACGTAAGCCTGCCTGCAAGAAGCGGCAAATATTTCTTTTATAAAAAGGTAAACAACTGATATGATTTGGACACATAAAAACGAAAATAAACTTTGGGAAAAAGCACCCCTTATGGGGGGCGTAACGTATAGCGGCCCGGATGCAAAAATTGAAAGCCCCAACCCCTTTGTTACCCTTACCGTTACTTCTCGCTTGGATTTACGGGCGGAAAGCACATTAGAGGGCAACGTGATTACCCATCAACTGTTTGACGAACAAACTCCGCTGGGAAAAATTACGGATACTTACGAAGAAAACGGATGGACGCGCGAATTTTGCCTTTCCGTTCCCCTTTCCTTTTACTTTGAAAACCTGCCCAACCACCCCCTGTATCACATTACCCCCAACCGCCTGTATCAGGAAAACGGCGAACTGATTTTCCGCGAAACAGCGGATGCCGATACGGGGCTGTATTTCAGCGGAGAAAACTGCATTTTGCACACCGAAAGAAATCAACTGCTTGTTACCGCAAAAGCAAAAACCGCCCGCTGGACCTTCCGCTATGTAAAATAGTAATAACAAGCCGCCTTCCCCCGAATGAAAGGGAAAGGCGGTTTTTATTTACAAACTATATCTGTTATAGCGTGTGCAAAGTAAAAAACAAAATTTGGGGAAGGGCGTTATTTACACCCTTCCCCTTTTTCCGTAGTGATACACGGCTAAACAATTCTTATTTGGATTATTTTATGTGTTTTAGGGTTATTCCCAAAACTTAAACGCGTTATGTACGTTAGAACGCACCCGGATAACCCGCAAAGCAATCAGGTTTACGGTAGAAAGCAAGTTCACACCCACCGAAACCAGGAATAATATTTTGGTCAGTTCGCTAACAGGAACCGCCTTGGTTGCCATAAACAAAAGCAAAGTGCTGCTTTGCACGAAGAACGCCAGTATGCAGTGCTGAATTTGTCTGATTCCGATATTCGGATTCAGCAAAAACAGTAAACACACGATATTGCCCACAATCAACGAAGCAGGCACGTAATAACATACCAAGGGATAAACCACAGTGGAATCTATCATTTTAGATACAAACAGGCAGATAAACAAGATGGCGTTGATTAAGAAAATTAAATTTCTGAATCTGGTAATAAATTTTTGCGCGGACTGTGATGCTATCGTAAAAGCAAGTAAGTAGATAAGCCCCAGGGTTAAGGAAACGTACAGCGCCCAAAAGGTTCCGCCCGTAATCGCATTGATAAGAATACAAATCAGCGAAAGGTTTGCAACCAGCAAAAATCCTGCTTCCCACGGGGAAAGTTGAATTTGCCCAACGGTAATCTTTTTATTCCTTGGGCGTACGCTTTGTTGCCCCTCCTCTTCTAAAAGGTCTTTTCCGCAAAAGGGACATTTGGTATACCCAGCAACGGGCATTCCGCAATTAGGACATTTCTTTAACGGCATATCTTAATTTCCTCCTCTTTGGTTTCAGTTGTAAATTCAAGATGCGCTTTTTCCCATTTTTTACAAAGGGGTGCAATACTTCGTTCATCCTGCGCACCCAAGAATCAATTTCTTTTCCGCCCGCTCTTCTGTGTTTTTCTTCCTGCATTTTCTCGCGCAACAAATTCACGGTTGCGCTTACGTTTTCTTTTTGCGAGAATACCTGTTCACAAAATTCTTTTCCGCGCTGATAGCCGTACTGCAACATCTCTTCAATCGTTTCGTGATGAAAGTCAAAGGTAGATTTTTTATATTTGCCATCCACCGAAAGATCAAAGTCAAAAATAGGAATGTTCGTATCTAAATATTCTTTTCTGGGGCGATACTTTGATAAAAAGTGCAAAACGAGTATCACATCCGGCTTTTCCTGTGTTGCCAGCGGACAAACGGGAACGTTATCCACCGTTCCGCCGTCTATCACAATTTGACCGCGGAAAAAACGGATTCCGCCCGAAACCACGGGAAAAGCAACCGCACCGCGAACAAAGGAATACCACTTTGGCGAAAACTCCCCTATCATTCTTGCGTAGTTCATATGCAAAAAGGGAAGATAGCAAATGGGCGAATATAAGGGGATATGCAAATGGTCGTCCTTATTTAACACCTGTTTTACAACGTGATTCAGATAACGCTTAAAAAAGGTATGACAAACCAAATCGGGCACCGAATCAAAATGCACGCTTTTCCAAATATCCAAAAGCTGCCTTGTTTGCCCTTTGCAAAACATATATCCGTTCAAAAGCCCGATGGACGCACCCGAAACACAGCACACGTGTTCGGAGCCCACCACTTCTTCAAAGGCTCTTAAAAAACCTGCCTGCACGGCTCCCTTTGCCAAGCCACCAGACAATACTAAACCTATCTTCATTTGTAACATCCAAATAACTTTTGTACAAATTTAACACAGAAACTTGTTTTTGTCAAGCATTTTACCAAAACCTTTATTTACATTCCTTTTTCGTTAGAAATGCCCCCTGCGAACACACCGCTTTTTTTACCGCCTTTACGATTACACAAGGCGGTTTTCTTTCACCAAAAAAATATTTTTCACTTGCAGAATGAAACAACGCATAATTTCCTTTTTTTGGGGCAACCATAATAGTAAATCCGTTTGCACAAGCAGTGCATTCGGCAAAAACAGAATAAGGAATTTTTGGTTATGAAACGCATTTTGTTTGGTTTTGTTTTGGTTTGTTTGCTTTTTTGCGGTACAGGGTGCAACCCTTCTACGCCCACTGCCCAGGTGTTATCCACCGAAGAATATTTGCGCATACACGTTCGCGCAAACGACAATTCTTCTACCGCGCAGCGGCTAAAATACGAAGTAAAGGACGGGGTTGTGGCATACCTAACCCCACTACTAAACAACTGTAAAAGCAAGGCAGAAGCAAGGCGCGTGGTTCTTGGGGAGAAAAACAACCTAACCACGATTGCCAACCGCATTTTGCAAGAAAACGGTGCAAACTACACCGCGAATACGGAAGTAAAAAGCGAGATTTTTCCCACCAGGGTATACAGCGGCATTTCCCTGCCCTACGGCAAATACGAAGCGCTGATTATTTCGCTGGGCAACGCCCAAGGAGAAAACTGGTGGTGCGTGGTATATCCCCCGTTATGTTTTACGGGAGAAAGCGAAAATCAGCCCATGGAATACCGCAGTTTTCTTTACGATTTATTTAGAAAATAAGGGGGCGAAATTCCCCCTGTATGATAGGAGGAATTATGAAAAAACGCACAAAACCGGTTGCTTTACTGGCAACCCTTTGCATGCTTGTTACGGGGCTGGCGGTCAACGCCACCTTAAAACAGGCAGACTTTACAAAAGAACCTGCTGTAATAGCCGCTACGTATAAAGTAGGCAGCAGCGGTTCTACGGTAAAAACCATACAGCAAAAACTGAAAAACTGGGGATATTATAAAGGCGCGGTGGACGGCATTTACGGCAGTCAAACCAAAGCCGCCGTTATCTATTTCCAAAAAAAGAACGGGCTTGCCGCAGACGGTATCGTAGGAAACAAAACCCTTGCCGCACTGGGTATTCGGGCAGGCGCATCTTCTACGGGCGGCACCACGGGGGGCAGTTTTAGTAGTTCGGACGTATACCTGCTTGCTAAAATTATTCACGCAGAGGCACGCGGAGAAACCTATACCGGTCAGGTAGCGGTGGGCGCGGTTATTTTGAACCGTGTAAAAAACCCTTCCTTCCCCAACTCTATTTCGGGGGTTGTTTACCAAAGCGGCGCCTTTACTGCAGTTGCAGACGGGCAAATCAATTTAGCACCCGACGCATCCAGTCAGCGTGCCGCACAGGACGCCATTAACGGCTGGGACCCCACCTACGGCTGCTTGTACTATTATAATCCCGCAGTGGCAACCAGCAAATGGATTTATTCCCGACCCGTAGCGGTTACCATAGGTAATCACGTTTTTTGTAGATAAGGAGGAATGAAAAAATGACCAGCGAAAAACAAAAACGCACGCCCCAAAAAAGCACTGCCAAAACAAGCAGCAAGAAAACGGAAAGCCCCAAAGCACAAATGCAAGTAAAGGAAACCGCAAAACAAGAAAAGCAACGGGAAAACGCCCAAAAGCGCAAAGAAAAAAAGGCGGAAATCCGCGCTGCAAAAAAAGAATTTAAGAAAAAACGCGCCATTCGCCGCGCCGAACTATTAGCGGCGGCAAAGCGCAAAAAAATATCCTTAAAACAGGAAAAAAAGCAGGCAAAACGCGCAAATAAGCAAAAACGGCAAGCCGCTTTATTAGAAAGAAAAGCACAAAAAGCGGCAGCCCAAGCCGAACGGAAAGCACAAAAAGCGGCAGCACAAGCCGAACGGAAAGCGCGTGCATCCCAAAGAAAAGCCGAAAAAGCGCAAGCAGTTCGCTTAAAAAAGGCAAAAACGGCAAAGCACAAGCAGGAAAGCAGTTTATCCCGTCAGCGCACCGCTGCCCAACAGGAAGGCTTAAAACAAGCCGCACACGCCAAAAAACAGGCGGCAAAGCAGGACCGTTCCTTAGATAAACGCGCAAGAAAAGAAGAAAAGCAGGCTGCAAGAAAAAATCGCGCCGATACCCGGCAAAAATCACACGGCAAGCCCGGCTTGATTGCGGCGGTAATCGCCCTATCCGTAAGCACCATGGTTTTGGCTTCTGCACTTACCGTGTACTACTTTAACGCCAACCGCCAAATTTCCGCACTGAACGCCGGCTATACGCGTGCCTTTTATTCCCTGCAAGGGTATTTGGATACCATGGATGCAAACCTAAGCAAACTTGCCGTTTCTTCTTCCCAAACACTTGGTAGAACCCTTACCACCGACCTTGCGGTAGAAAGCGAACTGGCGGAAAACAGTTTGCAAGAACTCCCCCTTTCGGACGAAACGAAATTTTATACCGCCAAACTGATTAATCAAGTGGGCGATTACGCAAAATATCTGCAAAAGGAATTAAACAGCGGCACCCTGACAAAGGAACAGCGCCAAACCTTGCTTTCCTTGCAAAAAAGCACGCAAGCACTGCGCGACAAAGTAAAGGAAATGGGCAGCAAAGATAACCCCACCAAAAACATTTCCAAAATGCTGAAATCTTCGGGCGCTATCACCAAGGGTTTGGGGGAACTGGAAGAAACATCTACTGCCCTACCCAAACTGATTTATGACGGCGCATTTAGCGAATCCACCTTAAACAGAACGGAGGCACGCGGACTGACGGGCGAACCCACTTCGCGCACCCAAGCGGAAAAAATTTTTCGCAACCTGTTTGCGGATTACGGGCTTAGCAAGGTAGAATACGCAGGCGAAAGCACGGGAACTGCGTTTACCTGCCACTGCTTTACCGCAACGGATTCGGATGGCGGGGAAATTTACGCACAAATTACCGCAAAAGGGGGCAAACTTGCCCTGTTTGACCGCAACCAAAGTGAAAAAAGCGAAAGCGTTTCTACGGAAGACTGTATAGATGTTGCCCTTTCCTTTTTGGAAAAATGCGGCTATGAAAATATGGAAGGGGTATGGACGGATTCCTTCCGCGGAGAATGTACGGTGAACTGTGCGGCAAATCAGGAGGGCGTAACCATGTACCCCGATTTAATTAAAGTAAAGGTGGACTGTGCAGATGGCAAGGTGTTGGGGATAGAAGCATATTCCTACCTGTTAAACCATACCGAACGCAAACATTTAGTGCCCCGTTTATCCCAAGCGGTTGCCGAAAGTAAGGTAACAGATACCGTTACTGTGGAAACCAGAAGACTTTGCGTTGCCCCCAAAGGGGAAAGCGAAGAACTGTGCTACGAATTTTCGGGTCGCGGTCAAAACAACCAGCAGTACTACTTCTATATTTCCGCCAACACGGGGGAAGAAATCCAAATTTTCCGCGTAATCCAAGGCACCGAAGGTACGGTGCTAAGTTAATGGCATAGTTTACCCTAAATAATGAAAAATGGCATCCTTTATTAAGGGGCCATTTTTGTCATTCTTCGCCTACCATCATATTTCCAAAGGAAATATATCATATCTGTTAGGATATATCATAAACGCAGTTTATATCATACGCCCACGGGCGTATATCGTTTTCCTTGTCATTCTTCGCCTACCTACTTTGGCGGGCAAAACGGAGAATCTAAAAAGAGGAAAAATGCCTTCTCCTGTGGGAGAAGGTGTCAAGCAACGCTTGACGGATGAGGTGTATTAGCACTTGGTGGGTATAAACCAAGATATCGTGTGAAACTACTCATCCACCGCAAGGCGGTCCCCCTTCTCTTACAAGAGAAGGTGTTTTTTTCTGTCATTCTTCGCCTACCACCTTGACGGGCAATCGGAGAATCTATAAAAAGCCTCCTCCTTTGGGGGAGGTGGCCTGCGATAGCAAGACGGAGGGAGTTATAAACTCCTCCCCCCGCTGTCCCGGGAGCCCCCTCGTAGAGGGAGCCTTTTCCTTGTCATTCTTCGCCTACCTACTTTGGCGGGCTAACCGGAGAATCCAAAAAGCACAGGAGCCATGCGATT
>JAZRTI010000057.1:0-13994 GCA_045651955.1 Christensenellaceae bacterium
CCCCTGCTCTACCGACTGAGCTACCGAGGCAGGTTGCTTAACCGGTAGGGTTAAGCAGGGAATAAAATTGGCGACCTGAAGGGGGCTCGAACCCCTGACCTCTAGCGTGACAGGCTAGCGTTCTAACCAACTGAACTACCAGGCCAAAACGTATGCGAATATTTGGTGGGCCTTCACGGACTTGAACCGCGGACCAATCGGTTATGTGCCGACCGCTCTAACCAACTGAGCTAAAGGCCCTTATCGCTTATTGGTCGGGGTGAAGAGACTCGAACTCCCGACCCCATGCTCCCAAAGCACGTGCGCTACCAAACTGCGCTACACCCCGCCGTTTGCGAAGTTTCGCACAACGCTTAAACATATTACTATATTTCACAAAGTTTGTCAACGATTTTTCAAGCATTTTTTGGATTTTTTTTAATTTTTTATTTTCTCCAAAAAATAACGCCTTTTGACAAAAAGTTTTATTTTCTGCATTTTCCCGTATGTTATCCTTAAAGGGAGCCTATAAGGAGGTGGCGATATGGAACTGCGTTATCACGTGGGAGCGGACGGGTTGTATCTGTTTTTCAGCGGAGAATTGGACGAATATTCGGCTGCATTTGTGCGCGAAAAGGCAGACGCGCTGATTTTTGAGCATTTAACCCTGCCCAAGGTGGTGTTTGACCTTGGTGGACTTTCTTTTATGGATAGCACGGGCGTGGGGGTGATTCTTGGCAGGTATAAAAAATACGCCAAATTTTTGCGTTTTTATATTCGCAATCCTTCTCCTGCCGTTTCTAAAGTGTTGGGAATCGGTGGCATTTACAATATGATTCCGCTTTGCGGATAGGAGTGAATTATGGAAAACCGTATGAAAATAACGATTTCCGCCCTTTCGGAAAACGAGGCGTTTGCGCGCAGTGCGGTGGCGGCTTTTTGTATTCCGCTTGCGCCCACGTTAGACGAGGTAAACGAGATTAAAACTGCCGTATCCGAGGCAGTAACCAACGCCGTAGTGCATGCTTATCCGCACGGGGTTGGGGAAATTACTGTAACCGCCCGTTACGGCGAAGACCACATCTTACATATGGAAATCATAGACGAAGGCAAGGGGATTGCCTCCGTTGGGGAGGCAATGCAACCCTTTTTTACCACGGGTGCGGATGCGGAACGCAGCGGAATGGGCTTTACCATTATGCAAACGTTTACGGATGGGTTGGAAGTAGTTTCCACCCCCGGAAAGGGAACTGTGGTTCGTATGCAAAAACGGATAGGAACGGCAGCGGGAGATGTTAAGTAAAGAAGAAACGCAAAGGTTAGTTGCCCTGGCAAAGGATGGCAGTGAATACGCGAAAGAGCGGTTGATTCAGGAAAATTCGCCTTTGATAAAAAGCGTAATCCGCCGTTTTCGCGGCAAGGGCGTAGAATACGAAGATTTATACCAGATAGGCAGTATCGGGTTTTTGAAAGCGATTGCTAATTTTTCGGAGGCGTTCGGGGTGAAATTTACCACCTACGCAGTGCCTATGATTTGCGGAGAAGTGATGCGCTTTTTGCGGGATGACGGCAGTGTAAAAGTTTCGCGTACGCTAAAAGCCCTTGCGGTAAAAATTACCGCCTTTTCCGAAGAATACCGTGCAAAAACGGGGGCAAGCCCCACGGTTGCTTTGCTTTCGGATACTTTTCAGGTGGACGCGCAGGAAATAGTTTACGCACTGGGCAGCACAAAACCCACACTTTCTTTGTATCAAAAGGAAAGTGAGGAGGATAAGTGTGAACTGATAGACCGACTGCCCGCAGGGGAGGACGCCGAAGATGTGGTAGAGCGCATTGCCGTAAAAGATGCGATAGCAACCCTTTCGGAGCGCGAACAAACCATTGTAGCCCTGCGCTATTTTCGGGATAAAACGCAAGCAGACGTAGCCCTAACCTTGGGTATTTCCCAAGTGCAAGTAAGCAGAATAGAAAGCAGTATCATTAAAAAACTGCGCGAAAGGCTGGAAGAAGAGCACGAAAAGGCGAAATAATATCCCCTTTCCTTAAAACGGACGGTTGGGAACTTCCTTCCCCGCGGATTTCCTTTCTTTGGGGGAGGTTTCGTAGTGTTTTTTATACGCCTTGGAAAAATTGAACTGGTCCTTATACCCCACGGCGTAGGCGGTGTTTCTTACCGAATAGCCTTTATCCAGCAATTTTTTTGCTTGGTTCATACGCACTTTCGTGATGAAATCCTTTACGCTACTATTTGTTTCCTTTTTGAAGATGCGGTAAAGATAACTTCTTTCAAACCCAAAAAAGTGGGAGATGCTTTCCACCGTAATATCGTTCATATAGTTAAAAATAACGTACTGCTTCACCTTTTCTACAAAGCCCTGTTTGGGGCTTTTTTCGGTGAATAGGTGGTAGATTAACTTATATATGATGGAAGTGTAAATGGCGGGCGCGGTTTCGTTAGCGTACACCAAATCTTGAATTTCCACCCCCGCGTTTCCGGGGGAAGGATACACCGAAGCGCTTTCGTTAAACACGTTTGCCGCGTTGCCGTAAAAGGCAAGCCAAGCATATTCCCAAGGGGTGGAAGCGTCCGCTTGGTAGGTGGTAATTTCGTCCGGGCGAATAATGAATAGTTCGCCCGCGCGAATTAGGTGTTTGCCAAACTTATCGTATAACACACCGTTTCCTTTTAAGCAAAAGTGTATGATGTAATATTCCCTAGTGTGCGGGCCGTAAGCGTACGAAGGCGCGCATTTTTCATGCCCCGCAAACAAGGGAAGAATATCTGCGTTTAGAGTTTTTTCAATTAAAATTTCCTTTTTCATATATCCCTCTTTTGCAACATTTTAACATGTTTTAGTCGCAAAAGTCAATAGACGTAGCAACATTTTTATGCTAAAATAAAGATAACCAATCAACGAAAACGGAGGGGAAACTATGAAAATTACGTTTATGGGCGCAGGTAGTACCGTCTTTGCAAAAAACGTGTTAGGGGACGTACTTTTAGCGCCGGCATTAACCGAAGATCTTACGATTGCGCTATATGATATTGATCAAACCAGGTTAGAAGATTCTTATATCGTAATCGACCGCTTGAACGAAAAATACAACGGCGGAAAGGCGGTAATAGAAAAATTCCTTGGCGTGGAAAACAGAAAATCCGCCCTGAAAGGCGCAAGGTTCGTGGTCAACGCGATACAGGTTGGCGGATACGAGCCTTGTACGGTAATGGATTTTGAAATTCCCAAAAAGTTTGGGTTAAGGCAAACCATTGGGGATACGCTGGGCATCGGCGGTATTTTTAGGGGACTAAGAACCATCAAGGTAATGAAGGATTTTGCGCGCGATATGGAAGAAGTTTGCCCCGATGCATTATTCTTAAACTACACCAATCCGATGGCCATTTTAACGGGGTATATGCTTCGTTATACGGGCGTAAATACCGTGGGGCTATGCCACAGCGTGCAAGTTTGTACGAAGGATCTTCTCAATTCCTTGGGGCTTGGAGAGGTAAAAGTGGGTAGCGAACTGATTGCGGGTATCAACCATATGGGGTGGCTTCTTTCCATTACGGATAAAGACGGGAAGGATTTGTATCCCGAAATTCGCCGCCTTGCAAAACTGAAAAACGCCACCCAAAAGCACCACGATATGGTTCGTTTTGATTATATTGATAAATTTGGGTATTATTGTACCGAAAGTTCCGAACACAACGCGGAATATAACCCCTTCTATATCAAATCCAAATATCCCGAACTGATTGAAAAGTTTAATATTCCTTTGGACGAATATCCCAGACGCTGCGTTGATCAAATTCGTGGATGGAATCAGCAAAGGGAGGATTTGCTTGGCGGGAAAGAGATTGCGCACACGCGTTCGCACGAATACGCTTCGCGCATTATGGAATCCATCGTAACGAATACGCCGTATAAAATTGGCGGAAACGTGCTTAATCGCGGGTTGATTTCTAATTTGCCTTCCGAGGCTTGCGTAGAAGTGCCTTGCTTGGTGGATGGAAAGGGGATACATCCCACCGTAGTTGGAAACTTGCCCGTACAATGCGCGGCAATGAATATGATCAATATCAACTGCCAATTGCTTACCATAGAAGCGGCCGCAACGGGAAAAAAAGAACATATTTACCAAGCGGCGATGTTAGAACCGCATACGGCGGCGGAACTTTCCATTGACGATATTATAAAAATGTGCGACGAGCTGATGGAAGCGCACGAAAAAGCAGGATTTGCCGTATTGTAATAAAACAGGGAAAAGCGAAACGCTTGGCAACCGTAAATCAAGGTTCCCCCGAATTGCAAGGGGGAATAAAGAAAAAAGAAAGGATAGCAAAATAATTGCTATCCTTTTTTGTTGTTTCAGCATCCCCAAAGGGGAAATTTTATTTTGATTGCACGTTTTGTTAAAACTCTTCTTCGGGGGGCAGGTTTCCTTTCCGCTTAATCAAATACGCGGTGGAAAGCACCAAAGAAAGCACAAGCAGTAAAATTACCAAAGCGATTACGCCCACGTTACTGCCGCGGTTTACCAGGAATTTTTCGGGAAGGAATCCGTGCGTTTGCACTGCCGTTCCTTCCGTTTCGGTGATGAAAACAACGGTTGCAACCCCGTCCTTAACCCCATACACGCGGATACGGGTTTCATCCTTTAAGTCGCAAATTTTTTGCGTGCAAGCGGCGTCTGCATACAAAACGGGCGTTTCTCCGTACACTTTTTGTACCGTGCGCAAGGTGTAGGATTCTGTTTTGGGCAGTGCGGTTTGGTAGGTAACCAAACCTTGGGGCAGATACGCCACGCTTTCCCCGTAAGAAAGAACGTAATAGGTAATGCCTTCGTGCTGCACTTCTCTCGTTACGGTCAGCGCCGTGTTTTTCAAAAGAGAAACGGTAGCGGCGTTTTCGTCCTTAATTTGATATACCGAATATAACAGGGGATAGCGGTATAAGTTACACGAAACGGTGGTAACCGGGACCCCTTCTTTGGGGGTGTGCGGTTGTTCGGGGGTGATTTCCGTTAGATATTCTTTGCGGATGAACCCTGCGTTTTTACCCCTTAAAACGTATGCGTACGCGCCCGTATCCGCCAAATATATGTACGTGGTGGGGGCGGTAACGCGTTCGTATCCCAACGGGCTGCGTTGCGATTGGTTATGGGTAGATAAGTCAAAATGAAAGAACACCGCGCCTTCGCTTGCGGTAACGTATTTCGCGCCGCTGTGGGGGGCGGTTACGTCTACGTCCGTGGGAATTTCTATTTCCACGGGGGAGGATAGAACAACGCTTTCCGTTTTCATAACGAATCCGCTGTACAGTACGTAACAGGGTTTATCCAAAAAACTTAAATAGAAGGAAACGGGACGTTCGTTTTTCAGGTAGGGATAGTCGGTAAGCAGGTTATATAGGGTGCTGATTTGCGTATCTCCATCCTTTAATACGCCGATACGGCCTGCGGAAAGCAGGAAATACAGATTGTTTTCAAAGTCCACCTGCAAATCGTACGCATCCGAAAAATTGCCTGCCACGGTGCTTTTAAGTTTGCCTTGCGTATCGTAAACGGAAACGCCCGTAGATTTCAGCAAATATAAATGGTTGCTTAAATCGGTGGCAAGGGAAAGCACGGTTTCACTTTTTTCTGCAGAAATAAAATCTTCGGTAAACGCTTTTTCTTGCAAACGGTATTCCGCAACCGAGAAAAAAGGATTGCCCTGTTCGGTTACTTCCAGTAACAAATAAAATTTGCCGCTGGAAGCAAAAGTGGCTTTTTTCACGGTTTTGCGTTCTTCTAAGGGGGGAATTTCGTGTTCCACCGTTCCGTCCTTTTTCATTAAAAAGATGCGGTTGCCTGTGCCCGTTAAAATATAATCTTCGGATACGGCTAAGAAGGAGGGGGAAAATTCCAAGGGCAAAGAATGATACGCAGTGCCGTCAAAGGTTAAAATGCGGTTGTTTTCCCCGTCCGCAATAGACACAGTACCTTCGTATTCGGCAATGGCTGCCGCGTTGGAAGAAAGGCGGTCCTCCCTACTGGAATAGGCGCAAATTTCTCCGGCAAGGGTTGCGCCCCCTTCCGAAAGAGTATAGCGTGTAATGTACTGTTTTTGGGTGGTATCTGCGTTGGCGTAAGCCACGTACAGCGTATTACCCTTTACGGTTAGTCCGCACGCTGCAGGGTTGGTAAGCCCGATCAGCATGGTTTCGGTGCCCGTGGAAAGGTTTACCGTGTATACCGCGCGGGTGTTATCTGCAAGGGTGCCTAAATAGTATGCGGTTTCTGCCTGCACGGCAAGGGATAAGGGTTTGGCGGAAATTAAAAATCTGCCTGCGCCTACCAAAAGTTCGGTGCCGTCATCCGAAGGGGTGATAATTTTTCTTTCTTTCGTCAGGGAAAATAAGGGGGAACTTAGGTAGCCTTGTGCTACGGGGAAATCTTTTAGCGGGGTTTCTCCGGTAGCGGTAAGTAATCCTTCTGCAACGGTAAGGTTGTATTGAATTAAACAACTGCCTTTTAGGTACAGCGCATCACCACTAACGGTAAATGCGGAACCGTACATCATTTTATTTTCCAAAAGCATTGTGGGGGTAGGGGTGGGCGCGGTAACGTTTACCGCATATAACGAAAACCCATCCGAAATTAATAAGAAAGTATCCGTTCCCTTAACGTATTCGGCAAAGCGCTTGGGGTGTGCGTGCGAAAAGGCGGTAATATCTATGGGAATTACTTTGCCGCTTGCTGTTTTTACGGTCAATATGTCGTCATCCGAAAAAGCAAGGTAATCGGTGCCCGCAAAAATGTATTTGGGGGATGCGGTTGCCCCTTCTTCCCCAAAACGGAAAAAATCACGGTAGTCTGCAGGGAATAAAATCTGTTCTTCCGAAAGGGCGGCAGCCCGTGTGGGAAATGCAAAAAGGAAAGAAAGCAGCAAACAAAGCGCCCCTGCAACCGTCAGTAAAAATGTTAAGGTTTTTGTTTTCGTAAGGTTCATAGTTTCACCAAAATCGTAAACTTTGCAAAATCCGCGGCATGCGCTGCTACGCGCAATATACAAAGTACAAAGGAATAGATAACAACATTATAACAAAAAAGCGTGCGCGTTTCAAGTCTTTTTATATAAAAAGGAACGCGCTTTTTTTGCTTGCCGAAAAAAATTCCCTAAATTTTCAAAAAAAGCGGAACTATGACGTGCATTTGTCATAGTAACGGGTGTATAATGAAGAAAAACGCGAACAAGTGTTCACTTTTTTTGTCTAAATCAAAGGAGTTGGTGTCTGTGTTACGGACGGTAAAATTAAAATTGTAAATATTTTGAAAAATTTTTTAATAAAATCTTTTTCAAATATATTTGAAAAAATATAACAATTTTGAATAAATTTTGAACAAAAGTGAAACTAAAAGTTGCAAATTTGAAAATCGTCTTATATAATACGGGTAGCTGATGGGGACGGCCTATCAGTGCTTTTCTAAGGAGAAAGACAGAATGAGAGAATTTACCAGACTGATGCTTTCGGCATATCCGAAACTTCCTAAATTGATAGAAAGTATAGACCGAATGATAAATGAAACCGCCTTGCGTTCCTTTTACGAACAAAGGGGAGCGTTGGGGATTGCGGACCGACTTGTTAGAAAATTACAGATGCGCATTGCTGTTGCTGCGGTGCTTAGTGAAATGCAAGGGGCAATGCAAATGCTGACGGAGGAAGAGCGCAAGATTGTTTGCGGCAGATATTTCGGGACCTGCCCCACGCATGCCAAAGGTGAGTACGCGTTCAGCAAAACAACCTATTACCGCAAATTAAAAAAGGCAATCCGAAAAATAGAAGGGTTTTTATCGGCGCATCAAACCGAAGAAAAATTTTGCGATGCAAACTTATATAACATTACCTTTTTTCGCTATTTAAGCGAACACATCAAAGAAAGCAGAAGAAAGGAAGAAATCGCAAATGAAAAATCCCCGCAAGCATAGCGGGGAAGGGAGTTATAAATCTTCTTCATCCTCATAACGCTCGGTATTTTTTTTGGGGCGAAATGCGGTGTACAGCGCAAGTAAAACGGTAAGGCAAATTGCCAAGATTAAAATAATTTGCAAAACGTCCGTCTTTTTTACGGGGGTTATGATGGGAGGCTTTTCCGCGTTTTGCGAAGGGGAAAGGGAAACGCTGACCGAGGGGGTAAGTATGGGGTCCGGATGGGGAGAAAATAGGGGTGCGGTGCAGTTCTGTGCGGAAATATACCCCATGGTGTGTCCCAAACGGACGTAGTAAAACAGGGATTCCCCCGTTTTATCCGGAAAGGTACCGTACAGCCGTACCGTTTGCCCCGAAAGGGCGGTGGCAAGCAGTTCGCCGCCCTCCCAGGGGGTGGCGTACACGTAACACGCTTTAATTACGCTTAACGTTTGTTTTTCGTAAATCGGCTCGGTTGGGGTTGGATAATCGGTGGAAACTGTATCCTTTTTTACGTAGCCGTATAGCACGGGAAATCCGCTTTCGCCATCCTGATATTCCACTTCGTAAAACCCGCCTTGTTCATCCACAATGCGCAGATAGTACGTTTCGGGCAAAAAAAACAGGGCGTAATCCCGATGCTCCACGGGGGCGCGGTAAAGGGTAACTTCGGGCGCAACCACGCGAACGTACCCCGTACTTGCCCATACCTTGGTGGGGAAAAGAACACAGCAACCTACCGCAGCAGCGAAAAAAAGGGCGAAAAGCCGTACAATCCGTTTGTGCATTACATCCCCCTTTTTTCGTTTTGCTGAAACTATAAAGGAAAAAAGTATGAAAATTTGTGATAAGAAAGAAAAAACGGGAGATATTTTGGCGAAAAGCCCTGTATGTACACAATCGCAAGCGGGGGTGGAACCTTGTACGGATGCACCAAACCCAAGGCAGCGGTTTTCGCAAGAACTGTTAGTGGGTGTACTTTCCGAACTGAAAAACAGAAAGGAAGATAAACTGGCAAAATATAACGCGGGCAAAAAAAAGCACAAAAAACAAATGGCGTTTCACAAATGCAAAAAACGCAACCGCTGGGTGTTTGGGGGGAACCGTACGGGCAAAACGGAGTGCGGTGCGGTGGAAACGGTATATTTAGCACGGGGCATACATCCTTATCGCAAAAATAAAAACAACGTAACGGGGTGGGTTGTTTCCCTTTCCCAACAAGTGCAAAGGGACGTGGCGCAGGAAAAAATCCTTTCCTACCTAAACCCCCGTTACATCAAAGAAATCGTAATGCTTTCGGGTAGAAAAGACCATCCGCAAAGCGGGATTATAGACCGTATCGTGGTGAAGAACGAGTTGGGGGGAACTTCTGTTATCGGGTTTAAGAGTTGCGACCAGGGCAGAGAGAAATTTCAAGGCGCATCCTTAGACTTTGTTTGGTTTGACGAAGAACCGCCCAAGGATATTTACGAAGAATGTCGCATGCGCGTACTGGATAAGCGTGGGGATATCTTTGGCACCATGACGCCCCTGAAAGGCTTGACCTTTGTGTACGACGAAATTTACCTAAATAAAGGAAATTCGCCCGAAGTTTGGTATGAGTTTATGGAGTGGGCAGACAACCCCTTTTTATCTAAAAAGGAAGTTGCGGCGTTTACTGCCGCCCTTTCGGAAGACGAACTGACCAAACGGCGGTACGGAAGGTTTACCGAAGGCAGCGGGCCGGTATATCCCGAATTTGACGAAAATCTGCATGTGATAGACCCCTTTCCCGTGCCCGTGGAATGGCAGGACGCGGTTTCCATCGACCCCGGACTGCACAATCCGTTATCCGCACATTTTTACGCAGTGGATTATGACGGCACGGTATACGTGGTGGGGGAACATTTTGAAGCGGAACAAACGGTGGACTACCACGCCCAAAAGATTTTTGCGATTGCGGATACGCTGGGGTGGGTAAAGGACGGCGCCGGGCGTATTCATGCGCTGATTGACAGTGCTGCCGAACAACGCACGCTAAGCGGTGTGAAGTCCGTGCAGGAACTGTTTTTGGAGCATGGAATTTTGGCAAATCCCAAAGTGAATAAGGACTTGTTTTCGGGTATTGCGCAGGTAAAAAGTTACTTAAAACAAGGAAAACTGAAAATTTTTAGGAATTGCCCGAATTTAATCCGTGAACTGAAAGCCTACCGTTGGGCGGAAGGGGATAAACCCAAAAAGACGGATGACCACGCTTTGGACGAACTCCGTTACTATTTGATGACCAAGCCCCGCGCGCATCCGTTTGCCCTTGAAAAATCTCCCGTTCTGAAAGAAAAAGAACGTTTAATCCGCTTACACGGTAGGAAAAAAAGGAGCTATTTATGAAGGGGGAAAGCGAAAAGCAAGCGCTTCTGCACGCCTTAAAACGCAAGGCTTTTGGGGAAACGGTTACCGAAACGCAGGAAGAATACGGGTTTGAAGAAGGGGAGGCAGTCTTAAAAAAACGGAAAGTTACTACCAAGGAAATCCCCCCCGATTTAACCGCGGTGAAATTACTGCTGGAAGGAAACACCGAAAGCTTATCCGCTTTAACGGATGCGGAATTGCTTGCTTTGAAAGAAAAACTGGAAGCAGAACTTGCGCTTCCGTAATGAAGGAGAAAAAATATGCAAGAAAATGAAAAACAAAGGGAACAGGAAATTGTGGGGGAAGTAACCCGGGATTTTTTAAGGCGCAGGGAAATGCGCCGCTTTCTGGAAACCAAATGGCAGTTGTGCCAAAACTTTTTGGCAGGGAATCAGTATGTGGACGTTACTCCCCGTATGACGGTAGAGGACGCGCCCAAAGCGTACGAATGGTCCTTTCGCGGCGTATATAACAACATTGCGCCCATTATTGAAAGCCGTTTGGCGCGCCTGGGTTCGGTTCGCCCCAAACTGGTGGTACGTGCCGCCACGGATGAGGAGGGGGATTTAAGAAGTGCCGAACTTGCTTCGCGCGTGCTGGAATCTTCTTCCCAACGAATCGGGCTTTCGGACGTAATTGCCCGTGCCAGCGTGCTTTCTGAAACGTACGGCACTGCTTTTTACGAAATTCTTTGGAATCCGCAGGCAGGTAAAACCGTGGGGGTTGCGGACGGAAAACCGGTATACGAAGGGGATATATCCGTAACCGCGGTTTCTCCCTTTGAAATTTTCCCGGATAGTTTAACTGCGGAAAGTTTATCCGAAGTGCGCAGTTTAATTCATGCCAAAGCGGTGCCAAGGGAGGTAATCCGCACGTTGTACCAAAAAGAAGTAGAAGGGAAAACGGTGGATGCCATTACGTTGACCGAAGCGGAAACGGGCAGGGGAAACGCGCAATCGGACAGCGTAGTTTTGATTGAGCGATACGAACGCGAAAGTGAAAAATATCCTTTGGGTAGATTAACCGTAGTTGCGGGGAATACCCTGCTGTTTGACGGGGATTTGCCCTACGTAAACGGGGAATCGGGCAGAAGGGATTTTCCCTTTGTAAGACAAACTGCCCTTTTATACGCAGGAATGTTTTTCGGGCTTTCGGTGGTGGAACGCTTAATTCCCGTACAGCGTGCGTATAACGCTGTAAAAAACCGCAAACACGAATACTTAAACCGCGTGGCAAACGGCGTTTTAACGGTGGAAGACGGGTCTGTGGATACGGACGAACTGATGGAGGACGGGCTTTGCCCCGGTAAAGTGGTGGTTTACCGACAAGGCAGCACACCCCCCAAATTTTTGCAGGCGGAGTATATTCCCAACGATTTTCACGAGGAAGAAGAAAGACTTTCTAACGAGTTTATTCAAATCAGTGGCGTTTCGGAAGTTACACGCACCAGCAAAACCCCTGCCAACGTTACCAGCGGCGTTGCGCTGCAACTGCTGATTGAACAGGATGAAAACCGACTTTCCATGACGGTAGATGCTCAGCGCCGCGCGATTTTACAGGTGGGTAAGCAAATGCTGCGTCTGCTTCGCGCTTATGCGGGGGAAAACCGACTGATGAAAAGTGGCGGAACGGGCAAAAAGGTGCAAATGTTCTATTTTTCTGCGGCAGACTTAAACAGTGATGACGTGATTTACGAAACGGAAACCGAACAGTCGGCATCTCCTGCGCAAACGCGAAGTATGGTGTTGGAACTAATCGGAGCAAAACTGTTGACGGATGACGAAGGCAAAATGAATGCTTCTACAAGACGCAGATTGTTGCGCGCCATGGGTTGTGCCAATTTAAGTGCGGAAGGGGATTTAAGCGAGTTACATTCCTGCCGCGCAGGGGAAGAAAACGTTTTACTTACTAAGGAAAACGTGCATGCGGAAATTTATGATGACCATAACTTGCACGTAACCGAACATACCCGTTATCTACTCAGCGAACGGGTAAACGAAACCACCAAAGCGCGATTCGTGGCGCATATTCAAGAACACGAAAACTATATGAAGGGAGGAGAAAACAGTGGAGAATAACGAAGAAAACATCCTAAGCGGGCAAGGGGTAGAATCGCACCCCGCAGCGGCGGAAGAACAAGTAGGCGAAGAAATATCTTTGGGCAAGTTTAAGGACGTTCGCTCTCTACTCAAAGCGTACGGCGCGTTGGAATCGGAGTTCACGAAAAAGTGTCAAAGAATCCGCGCGCTGGAAGGGGAAATTTCCGCAAACGGGGAAAAGGCGGCAGAAAGCGCAGCCGTCCCCCCGAAGGGAGATGCGGAAGAAGGTTTGCTGCAAACGGACCGGGCGGTATCTGCGTACCTTGCAAAACGGGGAACCGCCGTGGAATTTTTGCTGCCGCTGCAAGAAACGTTCAGCGGTAAGGAACAGGTAACCGAACGTGAAGTGGAACAAGCATACGTAAGGCTTTTGGAGGAGGCGCGCGGTAAGGAACGGGAAACATTTTCCCGTGCATGCGAAGAAGCACGCATCAGTGCCGTGCGCGATTACGTAAAAGCCGTAGCAAAAACTTCGGGAACGGTTCCTGTTTTGACAGACGTGGGGGAAGTGAGCGTAGCGCCGCCCATTTGTCCCAAAAGTATTGAAGAAGCGGGCGCACTTGCGCGTTCGCTCTTTACCAAAAAACAAGAAAATTAACCATAAGGGGGATAATCAAATATGGTAACCATGCAAAGCGCGGATAACGCGTTAAAAACTTTATACCTCGGTGTAGAAACCGAACAGTTAAATACGGGTGTAAACCCTTTGCTTGCCGCAATTAAAAAGACCGAAACGGACGTATGGGGCAAGGAAATCCGCAGGGTGGCTTCTTACGGCGTAAACGGCGGCGTTGGTGCAGGCAGTGAAGAAGGCGACCTTCCTTTTGCGGGCGGAAACAACTACGAACAGTTCGTTCTTTCCCTGAAAAACTTATACGGCAGAATTGAAATTTCGGATAAAGCGGTACGCGCATCCGAAAACAACGCAGGTGCGTTTGTCAATCTGTTGAACGCCGAAATGGAAGGCTTGGTAAAGGCGTCTTCCTTTAACTTTGGCAGAATGCTGTTCGGTGATGGCACGGGCACCCTTTGCACCCTTTCGGTGGAAAGCGGTGTAATTACCGCAGACAGCGTGAAAAACTTAATGGAAGGGATGTGTGTGGACGTAAGAAACGCAAACGGTATCGTAAGCGGCTGTGCGGCGGTTCGCATTACTTCGGTGGACCGCGCAACCCAAGCGGTAACCTTTGATCGCGATATTTCCGCTATCGTAAGCACGGGGGATACCCTTACCGTGCAAGGTTCTTACGGCAAGGAAATTACCGGTCTTGGCGCGATATTCAAGCCCACCGGCAGCCTTTACGGTTTGGACCGTGCTACCCATAAGTGGATGATTCCTTATATGAAGGATAACGTTGGCGGTATTTCCGAAGGGGAAATTTTGAAAGCGGTGGATTACTTAGAAGAAACCGCAGATAGCAAGGTAAACCTTATCGTATGTTCTTCGGGCGTAAAACGCGCGTTGATTGCAGCCATTGTAAATAGCGGCGAAACCCCCGTATACCAAACGGTGGCGGGCGGTTTTAAGGCGGTTATGGTCAGCGGTATTCCCGTTGTTTCGGACCGTTTCTGCCCC
>JAZRTI010000058.1:0-81727 GCA_045651955.1 Christensenellaceae bacterium
GCTGCGCTATGCTCCGCGTATCGGGGTAGCGAAATAACGTGACGCTCCGCTTGGCTTTGCCTTCGCTCTCGCTAATCCGTCGCGTGGGAAGTCCACGCTCCTTGCGAATCCCTCACGCTCCGCCAAAAACGGACATCCCAATTTGGGGTGTCCGTTTTTGATGGGCGTTAGGCGAAAGAACCGAAGGTTCGGCCGTCATATGACGGGCTATTATGATGGGCAAAGGTTGCCGAGGGGGTTGCCCCCTTTAGGGGGTGTCGGCAATATGCCGCACGCAAATAGGTTGGTATTATTGCAATCCTTTTTTAATCAAAATATTTCATTGTGGAAAGGTGGGAGATGCCTTGCAAAAAATTGTGTAACTGTTTATATGTTTGGTTCTTTGGAAATCCTATTACGCCTTTAACCAATCCATTTTCAAAGGTCAAGGAAAAAAGTGAACAAATAATTTCAACCCTATCTTTATAATCTTCTATATGAACATCAATACTGTTTAAGTACCTAAAAGTGTTGCCGTTGTCATCAATATCAAACCAGCCGCCCGTATTTTGTTTTATATTTAGTTGAATTACGGACTGTTCGTCGTTAAAAAATGCAAAAGGAAGTGTCAAAGTAAACACGCCGTTTACTTCTTTGCAATCTAAACTTTTCAGGTATTCTTCTAAAAAATAATTTGTTTTCATTCTGTTCTACCTCGCTTACGGTAGTATTATAACATACATTTTTTACGTTGTCCTATTTTTATAAAAAAATTAAAAAGTAATTTAAGGGAAATTGTTACCGCCTAGTAATCAATTTCGAAAACAAGGGCGCATTATCGCCAGGGGTTTATATTATCCTGCTTATGCAAAGAAAGGCTGTTTTTGTTGCGACAAAATCAAAAATTTCCGTTTTTTTCTTATGATATATTGACTTATATTAGAAAAAGTGATATAGTAATAAAAGATTTTAACTTTCAAGGAGAACGTGTTTTATGGCAAACACCCCTAAGGACATCTTAAAACTGATTCAAGACAACGATATCAAAATGATTGACTTCAAAATGGTAGATATCAACGGGCAATACCGCCACGTAACCATTCCTGCGCAAAACTTTTCGGAAGAAACAATGAAAAGCGGCGTTGGGTTTGACGCATCTAACTACGGCTATGCGGTTGTAGAAAAAAGCGACATGGTATTTATTCCTGATTTGGATACCGCAGTTGTTGATCCGTTCTGTCAAATCCCCACTTTATCTATGACGGGTAATGCAATGATTATAGATACCCCTGCAAATCGCCCCTTGGCACAATATCCCAGAAATATTGTTCTTGCGGCTGAAAAATATATGCAGGATTTGGGTGTGGCGGATACTATGTACATCCTGCCCGAATTTGAATTTTATCTTTTTGACCAAGTGGGTTGGGAAGTGCAACCCAACAGCATTGCGGTAGGTTTGGATGCAAATCAGTCCTACTGGAACAGTGCAACCGAAGGCAAGGGCACGGTTGTTGCAAAACAAAAGGCGTACCATATTGCAAAGCCCTTTGACGCATCTTACGAAATGCGCAGCGAAATGTGTATGCTGATGAAGGATGCAGGCATTGAAATCAACTACCACCATCCCGAAGTTGCGGCATCCGGTCAGTTTGAAATTGAGCCTCAACTTGGTAAAATGAGCACGATGGCAGATGCCACCATGTGGATTAAATATATTATTCACAACACGGCACTCAAGTACGGCAAAAGTGCAACCTTTATGCCCAAGCCCATTTACGGGGAAGCGGGCAGCGGTATGCACGTGCATATGCTTTTGATGAAGGACGGAAAACCCGTATTTTCGGATGACAACGGCTATGCGCGCCTTTCTAAAGAAGCACATTACTTTATGGGCGGCTTATTGAAACACATCAGTTCCCTTTGTGCTTTAACCAACCCCAGCACCAACTCCTTTAAGCGTTTGGTTCCCGGCTTTGAAGCACCCGTAACCGTAGGTTACCCAACTTCTAACCGCAGTGCGGTTATCCGTATTCCCGCGTATGCAAAAAGCCCAGAAAAACGCCGTTTTGAACTTCGCAATCCGGATGCAACCTGCAACCCGTATTTCTGCTATGCGGCAATTTTGATGGCCGGTCTTGACGGTATCAAAAATAAAATTGATCCCCATGCGGAAGGTTGGGGACCTTATGATATGAACTTGTATCATTTGCCCGAAGAAGAAAAGGCAAAGTTAAAGCATTTACCCACTTCCTTGGAACAGGCGTTGGATGCTTTGGAAAAGGATCACGATTACTTAACCGCAGGCGGCGTATTCCCCGAAGAACTTTTGGCAAACTTTATCCGCACCAAAAAGGCGGAAGTTGCCGAAATGAACAAAATTCCTCACCCTGCGGAATTTGATAAGTATTACAACCTGTAATAGTAATCAACCTATCGCCCTGCTTTTGCAGGGCGATTTTTTATGTAAAAACAAAATTTGTCCGTAAAAATTTTAGAATACGTATTGCAAAAAATATGCTTTTCATTTATAATAAAAAAAATTATTCGTGGGGGGGAAGTTATGAAAAAAATTACGGTAAAGGCAAATAAAAATCCCATCATTCGCGGCAAGGGGGTTTGCGACCCGCACTTGCGCGTTTTTGGGGATAAAATGGTTTTATTTTGTTCGCACGATGCGGATAAAAACGCGCCCAGTTACCGCATGGAAGATTGGGAAGTGTGGTCCACGCAGGATTTTATCACTTTTACCCGTGAAAAACGTATTTTCCCCACCCAAACCTTTATGGGAAAAAGTCCGTACTGTTGGGCAACGGATGGGATTTCGCGCAACGGCAAAGTGTATTTCTATTTTTCGGATGGAGGCGAGCAAACGGGCGTGCTTGTTGCAAACGCCTTGGACGGCGAGTATCTTGACCCCCTAAAAAAGCCTTTAATTGCCAAAGGGGAATATTGTAACCACGCATACGACCCTGCAATTTTTATTGAAGATGACGGAACCCCCTATATTCTATTCGGCGCACCTGCTTGGGCATATGGGGAAGGGGAACAGTATTTTATTGCCCGATTAAACGAAGATATGATTTCCCTTGCCGAACGGCCACGTCCCATTGCACTGAATCACCCTGCGGATGATAAAGTTTCCTTGCATAAGGAAAACGGTATTTACTACCTAACCTACGGCAGTTTTTACGCTACCTCCCAAAACGTTTACGGGCCGTATACCTTGCGCGGTAACGTTGGGGTTTCTACCGATCACGGCAGTTACGAAAAATGGAAAGGGCAATGGTATCATTCCTTTACCATACAGGACCCCACCGACCATTACCGTGCTACGGGGATTTGCTACGTGCATTACAAAAATAACGGGGAAATGGTGTGCGATCAAATGATTGCGGAATATGGGGTCGGCCATTACGACGGGCGTTGGAACCGCATTGAAGGGGAGTGGTTTACCGCTTGCGAAAGTATCCTAAAAGAAGAAAACGATATGGGTGGATTCTCGGTATCCCCCTTAAACGGCAAAGGTACGCTTTCTTTTCCGCATATTAGCCACGTAAAAGGGAAACAATCTATCCTGCTTTCGGTAAAAAACGCGGTGCAAGGCTCTCGCATCACCATGAAAACGGAAGGGGGGGAAGTGCTTGCGGATGCGGAAATCCCCGCGCAAAAGTTTAACGATTACCGCGGTATTCGCCCCGTAGTGTTGCCTTTAACCCGTAAGATTACCGAAAAGGAACTTTCCGTTACTATAGAAATGTATGGCGACGGCAAAGCCTTTGCTTTGGACTGGTTCCGGTTTTTAGATTAGTTATATAATAAAAACAGTGGCGACCGTAATGTTTACGGTCGCCACTGTTTTTTGTTTTCATTATACGCTTTGTTTCAGCGGATTATCAGCGGTTTTGTGTTTGCCTTTATCATTTTCGGCAGCTCCTAATCAAAACGTTTTTATTATGCTATAATCTTTGTTATTATACTGTATAATAAGTCAAAAAGTCAAGCAAATCCTCTTTTTTTCTTAAATAAGGGCAAGCGGGAAGAACGCTTTTACCCCTTCTTTTTTTATTTCCTTCCTTTTTCAAAGGAAAAAGAAAAAAATTAAGAAAAAACATTGCACTTTTGCATGAGATATGGTATACTTATTTTGATTATGATTATTTTTAGGAGGGAACTTACGCATGGAATACTGGCGTTCATTTACAGCAGGCAACTGGTCTAAGGAAATTGACGTAAGGGACTTTATTCAAAAAAACTATACCCCTTACACGGGTGGGGCGGACTTTTTGCAGGGAACCACACCCCGTACGGATGAAGTAAAAGGGCGCGTTGACGAACTTTTGATTGAGGAAATGAAAAAAGGCGGCGTGCTTTCGGTGGATACCGAGCGCGTATCTTCGCTGCTTGCATACGACCCCGGCTATGTAATCAAGGGGAAAGATATCGTTCTGGGTTTGCAAACGGACGAACCGTTAAAGCGCGCGGTAAACCCTTTTGCCGGATTCAGAAACGCCGTACAGGCTTGTAAGGCGTACGGCTACGAAATCGGACAAGCGATTACGGACGAATTCAAATACCGCACCACGCATAACACGGGGGTTTTCCGTGTGTATACGGATACCATGAAAAAGGCGCGCCACGCGGGCGTTTTAACGGGGCTTCCCGATGCTTACGCACGTGGACGCATTATCGGCGATTACCGCCGGATTGCCCTGTACGGTATGGATTACTTAATCAAGCAGCGGCAGGAAGACAAGCGCCGTATCGGTTTGCGTGATATGGGTGAAGAAACCATCCATTTACTTGAAGATATCCAAAAGCAGTTGGAATTTATGCAGGATTTGGTGGAAATGGCAAAGGCGTACGGATGTGATATTTCTCGCCCTGCATTGAACGCTACCGAAGCGGTACAGTGGTTATACTTTGGCTACCTTGGCGCAATTAAGGAACAAAACGGCGCGGCAAACAGTATCGGTAGAATTTCTTCCTTCTTGGATATTTACTTTGAACGTGATTTCAAAGAAGGCACGCTGGATGAAAAGGGCGCGCAGGAACTGATTGACGATTTGGTTTTGAAAATGCGCTTGGTTCGCCATTTGCGTACCCCCGAATATAACAACCTTTTCGCAGGCGATCCCGTTTGGGTAACTTGCTCGCTTGGCGGTATGGGGTTGGATGGCAGAACGTTGGTTACCAAAACCTGCTTCCGTTTCCTGAACACCTTATACAACCTTGGACCCAGTGCAGAACCTAACCTTACCGTGCTTTGGTCTACCGCCCTTCCCGAACCCTTTAAGCGCTACTGCGCAAAGGTTTCGGTGGATACGGATTCCATTCAATATGAAAACGACGACGTAATGCGTAAGGATTTTGAGGACGACTATTCCATTGCATGCTGCGTTTCGGCAATGAAAACGGGCAAGCAAATGCAATTTTTCGGTGCGCGCTGTAACCTTGCCAAAGTCCTTTTAATGGCGCTTAACGGCGGTAAGGACGAAATGTATGGTGAACAAATTGCGCCCGAAGGGGAAGTGTTTGCGGAAGAACCCTTAAACTATGAAAAAGTTTTGGAATCTTTCAAAAAGTACGCATCTTGGATGGCGAACTTATACGTAAACACCATGAACGTTATCCACTATATGCACGACCGTTACGCTTACGAACGCTTGATGATGAGTTTTCATGACGTAGAGCCCGAACGTTTGATGGCGTTCGGCATCAGCGGGCTTAGCGTTTTAACGGATAGTTTAAGTGCAATTAAGTACGCAAAGGTAACCCCCGTTAAGGACGAACGCGGCTTAATTGTAGACTTTATTACCGAAGGGGAATTCCCCAAATACGGTAACGACGATAACCGTGTGGATGAAATTGCCAAGTGGATTACCGAATATTTTTACGAAGAACTTTGCAAAACGAAAACCTACCGGGGTGCAAAACACACGCTTTCGGTACTGACTATTACCTCTAACGTTGTGTACGGGCAAAAAACAGGTTCTACGCCCGATGGTAGAAAGAAGGGTGAACCCTTTGCTCCCGGTGCGAACCCCATGCACGGCAGGGATAGCGAAGGCGCGCTTGCTTCCTTAAATTCGGTGGCAAAAATTTGCTACGATTGCTGTCAGGACGGCATCAGTAATACATTCTCCATCACTCCGAGCGCTCTGGGTAAGGATGAAGATAACCGCGTTAGCAACCTGGTAAACGTGTTGGACGGCTACTTTGCGCAATCCGCACATCACTTAAACGTAAACGTGTTAAATCGCGATAAACTGATTGATGCAATGGAGCATCCCGAAAAATATCCTTCGCTTACCATTCGCGTCAGCGGTTATGCGGTAAACTTTAATAAACTTACCAAAGATAAACAGTTGGAAGTAATTTCGCGTACCTTCCACGAAAAAATGTAATGAAAGGCTACGTTCATTCGTTTGAAAGCTTGGCGGCGGTGGACGGGGCAGGGCTTCGTTACGGAATTTTCTTTGTGGGTTGCCCCTTGCGCTGCGTGTACTGCCACAATCCCGATACGTGGAATGCCAAAGGCAGGGCGTATACTGCGGAGGAGTTGCTAAATAAAATTACCCGGTACGTTCCCTATTTTAAGGAAACGGGGGGCGTTACTTTTAGCGGCGGCGAACCGTTACTGCAAGCGGAATTTCTATTAGAACTTACCGCCTTATTGAATGAACGCGGCATTCGCTATGCGGTGGATACGTCGGGCGCGGTACCTTTAACGCCTGCGGTAAAGCAAGTATGCAAAGGCGCGCAGATGGTGCTTTTGGACGTAAAATTTGCAAGCGAAAAGGAGTATCAAACCTTTACGGGCGGTTCTATGTTTCCCGTAATGGAAACTTTGCGCTTTTTGGAAAAAGAAAACGTGCCCACCGTGGTACGCACCGTGGTTGTTACGGGCATTAACGACAGCAAGGAAAAACTTACCCCGTACGTTGACCTTTTGCGTGGGTTTACGTGCGTAAAAGAATACGAACTGCTGGCTTTTCACACCATGGGCTTTCATAAATACGAAACAATGGGGATGCAAAATCCCTTGGCGGGAACGCCCGCCCTGTCCCCCGAACGCTTAACCGAATTGCAAGCATTTGTAAACGGAAAAACGAAAGGGGAGTAAAGGAGAAAATTATGGTACAACACGTAGTGTGTTTTAAGTTAAAACAAGGCGAAAGCGTAGAAAAGGCAAAGGAAGTTCTTTTATCCATGCAGGGTAACGTGCCTATGCTTCGCGGACTGCAAGTGGGTGTGGACGAATTACATTCCCCCCGCTCGTACGATATTCATTTAACCGTTTTATTGGACGATTTCGCCGCGCTGGATGCTTACCAAGTGGACGAATACCACGTTTCGGTGGTAAAAAAGCACATGCATGCGGTGGTAGAAAGCAGCGTAGCAGTGGATTTCACTGTTTAATCTAACTTTTAAGGAGAATACAGTTATGGAAAAGAAAGGTATTGGTACGGTATGCGTACAAGGGGGCTATACGCCCGGCAACGGTGAACCCCGTCAAATTCCCATTATTCAAAGCACCACTTTCCGCTATGAAACCAGCGAAGATATGGGCAAACTTTTTGATTTGGAAGCAAGCGGATATTTCTATTCGCGTTTGCAAAACCCCACGGTAGATACCGTTGCGGCTAAAATTTGCGCGTTGGAAGGGGGCTCTGCCGCAATGATGACTTCCTCGGGTATGGCGGCAAACTTCCTTGCGGTATTTAATATTTGTACGGCGGGCGACCATTTTATTACCTCTTCCGCAATTTACGGCGGAACCTTTAACCTGTTTAACGTAACCATGCGCAAAATGGGGATTGACGTAACCTTCGTTTCCCCCGAAGCAAGCGAAGAAGAATTGCAAAAGGCTTTCCGCCCCAACACCAAGCTTGTGTTTGGGGAAACCATTGCAAACCCCGCACTGATTACTTTGGATATTGAAAAATTTGCGCGCGTGGCACATAAAAACGGTGTACCCTTGATTATTGATAACACTTTCCCCACGCCCGTACATTGCCGCCCCTTTGATTTTGGCGCGGATATCGTAACGCACGCAACCACCAAGTATATGGACGGCCACGGCAGTTCGGTTGGCGGCGCTATTGTGGATAGCGGTAACTTTAACTGGCTTGCTCACGCGGAAAAATTCCCCGGCCTTTGCACGCCCGACGAAAGCTACCACGGCATTACCTATGCGGAAAAGTTCGGTCAGGGCGGCGCGTATATTACCAAGGCTACCGCGCAGTTAATGCGCGATTTAGGCGTTACTTGCGCCCCCATGACGGCGTACTACGTAAACTTGGGCTTAGAAAGTTTGCACGTTCGTATGAAGCGCCACGCAGAAAACGGTATGGCGGTTGCATCCTTCCTTGAAAACCACCCCAAAATCGGTTGGGTGAACTACCCCGGCCTTGCTTCGTATAAGGATAAGGCTTTGGTGGATAAATATATGCCCAACGGCACTTGCGGTGTTATTTCTTTCGGGGTAAAAGGGGGCAGGGAAGCGGCTTCTCGCTTTATGGCTGCTTTGAAAATGGTTGCTATTGAAACGCACGTTGCGGACGCGCGCAGTTGCTGTTTGCATCCTGCAACCGCAACGCACCGCCAGTTAAGTGATGAAGAACTGGTTGCTTGCGGAGTTCTTCCCGATATGGTAAGAATGTCCTTAGGGTTAGAAGATGCTGCCGATTTGATTGCAGACGTAGCCCAAGCATTAGAAAACGTATAATATTACGGCTTTTCCTAACAAAATTCAAAAATAAAAATTAAAAGGAGGTGCGGTATGCCCATCAAAATTCCCAACGACTTACCTGCAGTGCAAACGTTGGCAGGGGAGAATATTTTTGTAATGACCGAAACGCGTGCAATGACGCAGGATATTCGCCCTCTTCGTATCGTTTTGTTAAATTTAATGCCCAAAAAGATTGAAACGGAAACGCAAATTTCTCGCATTTTGGGCAATACGCCTTTGCAGATTGAACTTACTTTGCTACGTGTAAAATCGCACGAAACCAAAAATACCAGTAAAGACCATTTGCTTTCTTTTTATAAAACTTTTGAAGAAATTAAGCATGAAAAATACGACGGATTGATTATTACGGGCGCGCCCGTAGAACAAATCCCCTTTGAGGCAGTGGATTACTGGCCCGAACTGTGTGAGATTATGGAATGGAGCGCATCCAACGTGCACAGCACCTTTCATATATGTTGGGGGGCGCAGGCCGGCTTGTATTATCATTACGGTATTCCCAAATACGCAATGGATAAAAAAGTGTTTGGCGTATTTCCGCATCGCGCGGATTACGCGCAATCCATGCTGCTTCGCGGTTTTGACGACGTGTTCTATGCTCCCCACTCCCGCCATACCGAAGTGAGAAGGGAGGATGTGGAAAAGGTGGAAAATTTGCGCATTTTAGCCTCCTCTCAGGAAGCAGGTCTGCATATTGTGGCGGAAAAGGGGGGTAGAAGATTCTTCGTTTTCGGTCATACCGAATATGACCCTTATACGCTGGACGCAGAATATAAACGCGACCTGGCGGCAAATCTGCCCATAGAAAAACCCGTAAATTATTACGAAGGGGATAATCCCGAACTTCCCCCCGTGGTTACTTGGCGCGGACACGGAAATTTGCTGTTTACTAACTGGTTGAACTATTTTGTTTACCAGTCCACCCCGTACGATTTAACCAAACTGGAAAAGGCAGAAAAGTAATCTAAAACCCGTGGGAAATCCCACGGGTTTTCAAGGAGAAAAAATGAAAATACTCATCATCCGCCATGCGGATCCGAATTACGAAATTGACGGTTTAACCCCCAAGGGGGAAGTGGAAGCGGAATTGCTTTCCAAATATATGCTTTTGCGCCCCTTGGACTACGCGTATATATCCCCCATGGGCAGGGCGCAACGCACCGCGGAATACACCCTAAAAGCCAAAGGGATGCAGGGGGAAACTATGCCTTGGCTTGCGGAATTTTACTATCCTGCATATAATCCCAAAAAACAAAAGGAATCCTTTATGTGGGATTATTTGCCTTCGTACTATGCGGAATATCCCAATTTATTCCAGCCCACTTCGTGGCAAGAAACGGAATTTATCAAAAATACCCCCATACCCGAAGGGTATCGCTTTGTTACCGAAGGGTTGGACGCGCTGATGAAAAAGCACGGCTATGAAAGGGAAGGAATGCTGTACCGCGTGCATAAAAGCAATACGGATACGATTGCCTTTTTCTGCCATTTCGGCTTAGAGTGCATTTTGCTTTCTCATTTAACGGGCATTGCCCCTGCAAGTTTGTTGCACCATTTTTGCGCAGCCCCTTCTTCGGTTACTACTTTGGTTAGCGAGGAACGGGAACAGGGTGTGGCGCAGTTCCGCTGTTTATCCTTTGGTAGTACCGAACACTTGGCGTTGGGTGGGGAAGACCCCTCCTTTTCCGCGCGCTTTTGTGAAATTTTTGATTCGCCCGACCGGCACTAAGCCTTTTACGTTTTTGGGCAGCCGTAATTTTTTATGAAATTGCTTATAAAAAATTTTGCCAAGTAAATAACGAAAGAAAAAATAAACCGCCCCGAACGTAAATCCGTTCGGGGCGGGGTTTCATTTTATCTGTTTCTTCTTAAAGATGCTAAAAATTCTTCCACACTGCGGTTGGCAATTAAATGCTTGGGAAAGTCCATCACGCTAAAAAACGCTTCCGCGGTAGGGGTTAATCCTACGTGGTTTTTGCCGTGGCTGTCGCTGCCTACCGAAACGGTTACGCCGTACCGCTTGCACCATAAAAGCAGTTCGGCAGTCAGTGCGCGGTTATCTCCGCGATATCCACCCTCGCGAATACTTGCTTCGTTTACTTCAAGCAAAACCCCTGTTTCTTTTGCTGCTTTTACCACCGCTTGCAAATCTAAAGGAAAAGCAATATTTGCTGGGTGTCCCAAAATATCACATCCGCCGCGTTCCATTAATCGTATCACCGTTTTGGTATTTTCCGTCCGCCCTGCATTTTTGTAACATTCTTTATGTAAAGATGCCACAACAAAGTCTAATTTTTTGTATAGGGAAGGGGAAACGTCCGTTTCTCCCGTAGGTAAAATGTTTGCTTCCGCGCCCACCAAAATTCGGATGCCGGCACGTACCTTCGGGGCAAGCAACTGACTGTAAAATCCGCTTTCGGTACAGCCGTTCAGCATGCCGCTTGCGTGTTCGCAGATGCCTACGGCAGAAAGCCCGCGCGCTTGGGCAACTTTTGCCACGTCAATCACGCGGTCGGTCGTATGATGTCCGCTGGAAACGGTATGTACGTGCGCGTCAATCGTGAACACGGTGCCCTCCCTGAAAACTTTTTACAAGAACAGAAAGCCCTTGCAATTACACAAACTTTCTCTTATAGCATAGTACACTAAAAATTTGGTTTTGTCAATAGTTTTGGGAAAAATTTTACTAAAAACCACACAAAAACAACACAAAACAATAAAAATCAAAAAAAACGGGCAAAATTTTCCGTTTTCTATTGACAAGGCCTTGTGGGTGTAGTATAATGATTACGATTAAAAATAAGTAGGGTGCCCGTATGCGCGTTTCTTGCGCGTGCGCGAACTGCCCGAAATTCTCCCGCTAAACGTGGCGGAAAGGAGAAAATTTATGGCAAAATACGATGTTTCGGACGTACAAAAAAGCCCGCGAATTTCAGCGCTTATTGAACGGATGTATGCAAAAATGCCCGTGATTGAAGGGGCACGTGCGCGTTTGATTACCGAATCTTATAAGGAAACCGAAGGCTTACCTTTGGTGCTTCGCCGTGCCAAAGCGTTTGAACATATCCTAAAAAATATTCCCATTATCATCCGTGAAGGGGAACTTATCGTGGGTTCTTCCACTATTGCGCCCCGCGGTTGTCAAACCTATCCCGAATATTCGTTTGAATGGTTAGAAGCGGAATTTGAAACGGTGGAAAAACGTTCTGCCGATCCCTTCTATATTTCGGATGAAACCAAAGCGGAATTAAAAGCCGCCAATGCGTACTGGAAAGGTAAAACCAGCAGCGACCTTGCTCTTTCTTATATGAGTAAGGAGGCAAAGGACGGGATTGACCATAACATTTTCACCCCCGGCAACTATTTTTACAACGGGGTAGGGCACGTTACCGTAAAATACGAAGAAGTGCTTGCCCACGGGTTTGAAGGGTATTTGGATAGAATTGCAAAAGAACGTGCAACCATGCACGTTGGGGATGCAAACTATTGCAGAAAGTCCAATCTTTTAACCGCAATGGAAATTTCCTGCAACGCGGTAATTTATTATGCAAACCGTTATGCAAAACTCGCTTTGGAAATGGCAGAAAAGGAAACGGGCGCGCGCCGTGAGGAGCTTATTCAAATTGCGAAAAACTGCGCAAACGTTCCCGCAAAAGGTGCAAAAACCTTCTATCAGGCATGCCAAAGTTTTTGGTTTGTACAGCAACTGCTGCAATTAGAATCTTCGGGACATTCCATTTCGCCCGGACGTTTTGACCAGTATATGTATCCCTACTATAAAACTTGCAGGGAAAACGGAATGAGCCGTGAAACCGCACAGGAATATATTGACTGCATCTGGGTAAAATTAAACGACTTAAACAAGTGCCGTGATGCCGCTTCGGCAGAAGGGTTTGCGGGTTACAGCTTGTTCCAAAACTTGATTGTGGGCGGTCAGAACGAACAGGGGATGGATGTAACTAACGACCTATCTTTTATGTGCATGAACGCATCTATGCATACCATGTTGCCCCAACCTTCCCTTTCGGTACGCGTTTGGAACGGCACCCCCCACGAATTTATGTTAAAGGCAGCGGAAGTAACCCGTACGGGTATCGGTTTGCCTGCTTACTATAATGACGAAGTAATTATTCCTTCGCTAATGAGCCGTGGACTTACGTTAGAAGACGCGCGCACTTATAATATTATCGGTTGCGTAGAACCCCAAAAAGCGGGTAAAACGGACGGCTGGCACGACGCAGCGTTCTTTAATATGTGTCGCCCCTTGGAACTCGTGTTCAGCAACGGCGTGGATGCCGGCGTACAAATCGGCCCCAAAACGGGGGAAGTGGAAACCTTTACCACCTTTGATCAGTTCTATGATGCGTACAAGGCGCAAATGGAATTTTGGATTGAGGCCATGGTAAATGCGGATAACGCGATTGACGTAGCGCATGCCGAACGTTGCCCCCTGCCTTTCCAATCCATGATGGTAGATGATTGCATCAAGCGCGGTTTAACCATGCAGGAAGGCGGTGCGGTATATAACTTTACCGGCCCCCAAGGATTTGGTATTGCGAATATGGCGGATAGCCTTTACGCAATCAAAACCTTGGTATTTGATGAAAAGAAATATACCTTAAAGGAAGTAAAAGAAGCACTTGCGGCAAATTATGGCGTGGGTGCAGACGTAGAACAAACCGCAAAAATCGCGGCTATCGTTGCAGCGCAATTAAAAGCGGCGGGCAAAAACGTAAGCGAAAGCGAAGTAGTGCAGGTGGTGCAATCCTTAACGGGTGGCGCAAACGCAGCAAAATACGCCCAGCTGAAAAAGGATATTGAAAAAATACCCAAGTTTGGTAACGATATTTTAGAAGTTGACGCGTTTGCAAGGGATGTTGCGTACACGTACACGCGCCCGCTCTTAAAATATAAAAACCCCCGTGGCGGTCAGTTCCAAGCAGGGTTATATCCCGTATCTGCGAACGTGCCTTTGGGCGCGCAAACGGGCGCAACCCCCGATGGCAGACTTGCGGGTAGACCCGTAGCAGACGGTGTTTCGCCTTCTGCAGGTAAGGATATTTACGGACCTACGGCGGCGGCGAACTCGGTATCTCGTTTGGATCACGGTATCGCTTCCAACGGAACGCTGTTCAACCAAAAATTCCACCCCAGCGCGCTTGCGGGGAAAAACGGTTTGGAAAACTTCGTTGCACTGATTTTAACCTACTTTGAACAAAAGGGCAGCCATATGCAGTTCAACGTTGTATCCAGGGAAACCCTTTTAGATGCGCAAAAGAATCCCGAAAAGTACAAGCATTTGGTGGTTCGCGTGGCAGGATACAGTGCGCTGTTTACCACCCTTTCCCGTTCGTTGCAGGACGACATTATTAACAGAACCGAACAAGCTTTCCGCGGCTAAAAGCGGCTAAGGATTATGCAAGTAAACGAAAATCAAAAGGGAAGAATCTTTGATATTCAGCGGTATTCCATCCACGATGGTCCGGGGATTCGTACGTTGGTCTTTTTGAAAGGCTGCGTGCTCCGTTGCCGTTGGTGTTGCAATCCTGAATCCCAAGAATATGCAATTCAAACCATGAAACAAGGGGGCGAAGAAAAAATCGTTGGGCAGGATGTAACCGTTGGGGAAGTAATGGAAACGGTGCTGAAAGACCGTTTGTATTACCGCCGTACGGGTGGGGGAATTACCCTATCGGGCGGGGAATGTCTTTGCCAACCCGAATTTACGCGCGAACTATTAAAAGCGGCAAAGCATTACGGCATGACCACCGCCATTGAAAGCATGGCGTGCGCAGAATATAAAGTTATTGAAAGCATCTTACCTTATTTGGATTATTATTTAATGGATATTAAGCATACGGACGAAGAAAAGCACCTGGCTTTTACGGGAAAACGGAACGGCTTAATGAAGGAAAATGCAAGAAAGGTGGCGGAAAGCGGACTTACGAACTTAATTATTCGTGTTCCCGTAATTCCCACGTTTAACGCAACCCCCAAGGAAATTCGGGATATTGCGGCGTTTGCGGCAACCCTTCCCGGGGTAAAGAAATTGCACTTGTTGCCTTACCACAGGTTAGGGCAGGATAAATACGCGGGGCTAAATAGAACGTACGAAATGGCGCATATCACGCCCCCCACGGCAGAAGAAATGGAAGTTCTTTTGCAAGCGGCAAAATCCGCTTTTCCTTACGAAGTGCAAATCGGAGGCTAAATTATGAAATTTGAAGATTTAATCCGTTCGTCGGATGAAAAGTTGCGTATCGTTCAGGAATTGGTCCCCGGTAAGCAAATTTCCATTGCACACGTAATTGCAAACCCGGACGACGTACTGTATACCAAGTTGGGGCTGGATCCCACCAAGGATTATAAAAAGGAAGCCATCGGCGTTGTTACTATCACGCCGGCGGAAACTGCTATCATTATCGCGGATATCGCGTTAAAATCTTCGGGCGCGGAACTCGGTTTTGTGGACCGTTTCTCTGGTACGTTGATTTTAATTGGTACGGTAAGCGAAGTGCTTTCTTCCATCACTGCTTTGGTGGATTACGCAAAGGATGTATTGGGCTTTACCGTGTGCCCCATCACCAAAACCTAAGTTTTTATGCGGAAAATGATTTTAATGGGGCGCGTGGGTTGTGGTAAAACCACCTTAACGCAGGCGCTCCGCAGCGAAAAAATCCATTATCACAAAACGCAGTACATCAATAATTACGACGTGGTGGTGGATACTCCGGGGGAGTACGCCGAAGAGCGTACGCTGGCGCACGCGCTTGCGTTGTATTCTTACGAATGTCAGGTGGTAGCCTTGCTTGCTGCCTCTAACGAACCCTACTGTATTTTCCCCCCCGGCTGTGCGGCAACCTCTAACCGCCCCGTGATAGGGATTATAACCAAAATCAATGATAAAAACGCAAATCTTCCCGCCGTAACCGAATGGTTGCATATGACGGGGATTTCCAAAATCTTCTACGTGGACAGCACCACGGGGGAAGGCTTGGCGGAAATTTTTGAATATTTGGCGGAAGAAGGGGATGAACTGCCCTGGCTTGCCCAAGAATTTCCTAAAAACAGGCTAAAAACCACAAAAAACCAAAACTTTCCAACAAAAAACCACAAAAAACAAAAATAATTTCAAAAAAAGTATTGACTTTATTTGGTTTTTATTGTATAATGGTATCAAAGAACGGTGGGAAGGGGAAAACTCTCTCTTCACGCAAGTTTCAAAGATAAAAAAAATATCATATTTCATAGGAGAAAAAAGATATGGTAATGGTAAACGAATACGAAATCAAAAAACAAATTTGCGACATCGGTAAGCGGATTTACAATCGCGGCATGGTTGCTTCTAACGACGGGAACATTTCCGTTAAGTTAAACGACCACGAATTCCTTTGCACCCCCACGGGCGTATCCAAAGGTTTCATGACCCCCGAATATATCTGCAAGGTGGATGAAAACGGTAAAGTAATTCAAGCAAACCCCGGTTTCAAACCCTCTTCCGAAATTAAAATGCACATGCGTGTATACAAGGAACGTCCTGACGTTAAGTCGGTTGTTCACGCACACCCCATGTACGCAACCAGCTTTGCAATCGCTGGTATTCCTTTGACCCAGCCTATCATGCCCGAAGCGGTTATTACTCTTGGCTGCGTTCCCATCGCTGCATACGGTACTCCTTCTACCGAAGAAATCCCCGATGCAGTTTCCGAACACGTACAATTCTTTGACGCAGTTCTTTTGGAAAACCACGGTGCGCTTACTTTCTCTGATTCCTTGCTTTCCGCATATCACAAAATGGAATCCGTAGAATTCTATGCTCGCTTGTTGTTCAACGCTAAACTTCTTGGCGGCCCCAAGGAACTTTCCAAAGAACAAGTAGAACGTCTGTATGAAATCAGAAGACAGTTCGGTATGACCGGTCGTCATCCCGCTAACCTTTGCCCCAATGCAAAAGCAGGTCTTCCCAGCTGCCACAGCTGCGGCGGTAACTGCACCTGCCACGGCGAAGGCAAGGCTGACGACAGTGCGTTGATTGCAGAAATTACCAAAAAGGTAATGGCACAACTCGGTAAATAATTTATGAATTACGACCTGAATCAGGTGGTGGAACAGGTGGTGAAAACCGTTCTTTCCACCGAAAGCGGGTTGACCTTGCGTCAGGCGGAGGCACTTGCAGCCGCCGTTGAAACGCGCGCGAAGGAAATGGGAATGAAAGTTGTTGTTGCGGTGTGCGACGAGGGCGGAAATCCCTTACTCCTTCACAGGCAGGAGGGCGCGTTTATCGCAAGTTGCGACATCGCGCAAAATAAAGCCTACACTTCGGTAGCCCTAAAAATGCCCACCAAGGATTTAGCGTCTTTGGCGGCGCCGGGCGGTAGCCTTTACGGCATCCAATTCACCAACAACGGTAAAATCGTAATCTTCGGCGGGGGTGTTCCCTTAATTAGAAACGGCAAAATCGTGGGTGGATTCGGTGTTTCGGGGGGAACAGCCAAGCAGGATACCGAACTGGGCGACTATGCAAAACAATTTTTTGCGGAGGAACTTTTATGAACGAACAACAGGTTCATGAAATCGTGAAACAGGTCATTGCAAAAATGCAATTGACGGACGTGCCCGAACAGTTGGGTGTTTTCACGGATATGAACAAAGCCATTGACGCGGCGAAAGAAGCGCAAAAAATCGTACGGAATATGACGATGGATGCGCGTGAAAAAGTCATCCAAAACATTCGCAAAAAGACGGTGGAAAACGCGGAAACGCTTGCCCGTATGGCGGTGGAAGAAACCGGCATGGGTAACGTGGGGCACAAAATCTTAAAACATCACTTGGTTGCGGAAAAAACTCCGGGTACCGAAGATATTACTACCGAAGCGTGGTCGGGAGATCGCGGCTTGACTTTGGTAGAACGCGGTCCGTTTGGGGTTATCGGGGCAATCACTCCCTGTACCAACCCCAGCGAAACGGTTATCTGTAACACAATCGGGATGTTTGCGGGCGGAAATACGGTTGTTTTCAACTGCCACCCCGCAGCCGTTAAAACTTCTAACTTTGCGGTGGATATGATTAACCGTGCAAGTTTGGAAGCAGGCGGCCCTGCGAATATTGCTGTTTCCATGGTAAAACCCACAATGGAAAGCAGCAGCATTATGTTAAAGCATAAAGATATTCATCTGATTGCGGCAACGGGCGGCCCCGGTGTGGTTACTACCGTTCTTTCTTCGGGTAAACGCGGTATTGGTGCAGGTGCAGGGAATCCTCCCGCGCTCGTTGACGAAACTGCGGATATCCGTGCAGCGGCAGAACATATTGTAAACGGATGTACCTTTGATAATAACCTTCCCTGTATTGCAGAAAAGGAAGTTGTTGCCGTATCTTCGGTAATGGACGAACTGATGCACTACATGATTGAAGAACAAGGATGCTATCTTGCTTCCAAGGAAGTGCAGGATAAACTTACCGCTACCGTTCTTACCCCCAAGGGTTTGAATCGTAAGTGCGTAGGTAGAAGCGCAAAAGCGCTTCTTGCTATGGTAGGAATTGACGTTCCCGATAATATCCGTTGCATTATCTTTGAAGGGGAAAAGGAACATCCCTTGATTGCAGAAGAATTGATGATGCCCATTTTGGGTGTGGTTCGCGCGAAAGATTTTGAAGATGCGCTTGAAAAGGCAGTTTGGCTGGAACATGGCAATCGCCACTCCGCGCACATTCACTCTAAAAACGTGGATCACCTTACCAAATACGCCAAAGCAATGGATACGGCAATTTTGGTTAAGAATGCACCTTCTTACGCAGCGCTTGGTTTTGGCGGCGAAAGCATTTGCACCTTTACCATCGCTTCCCGTACGGGCGAAGGCTTAACTTCTGCAAAAACCTTTACCAAGGCAAGAAGATGTGTTATGGGCGATAGCCTGTGCATCCGATAAGGAGAGAACAATGAGCAATATTAACATTGAAGAAATCGTAAAACAAGTTCTTGCGAATATGAGCGGTACTTCGGTAAAGGCAAGCGCACCCGTAAGCGGCGGCGCAATTCCTTCCACCGCACACGTAGCTATGCTCGTTGAAAAAGAACGTTTTGAAATTAAAGAATATCCCATGCCCGTTGTTGGGGACGACGACATCTTGGTTCGCGTTGAAGGCTGCGGCGTTTGCGGTACGGACGCGCACGAATATAAGCGCGACCCCTTTAACCTGATTCCCGTGGCGCTTGGCCACGAAGGTACGGGCGAAATCGTAAAAATGGGTAAAAACGTACAAAAGGATAGCGCGGGTAAGCCCTTAAAGGTTGGCGATAAAGTTGTAACCTGTATGATTTTCAAGGACAACCCGGATATCACGATGTTTGACCTGAATAAACAAAACGTTGGCGGTGCAGACGTATACGGATTGCTTCCCGATGATGATATTCACTTGAACGGTTGGTTTGCGGATTACATTTTGGTAAGAAAGGGCAGCACCGTATTCAACGTTTCGGATTTGGATTTGGATTCCCGTATCTTAATCGAACCCTGCGCGGTACTCATCCACGCGGTAGAACGTGCAAAAACCACGGGCATTCTTCGTTTCAACAGTAGGGTTGTGGTACAGGGTTGCGGTCCTATCGGGCTTATCTGTATCGCAGTTCTTCGCACGATGGGTATTGAAAATATCGTTGCGGTAGACGGAGAAAACAAACGCTTGGAATTTGCTAAGAAAATGGGCGCAACTAAGTCCGTGAACTTTAAGGACCACAAGGGCTTGGATGCACTTACCGCAGGCGTAAAGGATGCCTTTGGCGGATATTTGGCAGATTTTGCTTTCCAATGCACGGGTAGCCCCGTAGCACACGCAAACATCTACAAGTTCATCCGTAACGGCGGCGGACTTTGCGAACTGGGATTCTTTATCAACGGTGGGGATGCAACCATCAACCCGCACTTTGATATCTGTGCAAAAGAAATTACCACGGTTGGCAGCTGGGTTTACACCCTTCGCGATTACGCAACCACCTTTGATTTCTTAAAACGCGCAAAGGGTATTGGTCTTCCCATGGCAGACCTTATCACCCACAAATATCCCTTGGAAGAAATTAACGAAGCACTGAAAACCAACCTTGCAATGCAGGGCTTGAAAATCGCAATCGTTAATAAATAAGGGTATTGCGTATGGCACAAGCAGTTGGTATTTTAGAAGTTTACGGCTTGACTGCGGCATTTGTTGCAGGGGATGCAGGATGCAAAGCGGCAGACGTAACTTTGGAAGTGTTTGATAGGAATAAGCCCGCAAATGCGGATGCGCTTCCCGTTCCCCTTATCGTGGTTGTAAAATTCCGTGGGGAAGTAGCAGCCGTTCGTGAAGCGGTAGAAGCGGCAGCAGCCGCGGCAGAAACCGTTTCGGGCGTAATCACTCAACATATCATCCCGCAGCCTATGGATGATACGGCAAAAATGTTCAAAATCAGCGGTTTGGATAAATCCTGATTTAAATAGGCTTTGTTGCAACAAGCATTTGATAAAGCACGCCAAAAATGCACCGCATCTTCGTCGTTCTTTTACATCAACTGTTGATTGTTCCAAAGTCAAAAAAACAAAATAAAAAAAGAAAAGAAAAAATCGGAGGAATAGAATTATGGCACAAGAAGCATTGGGTATGGTAGAAACCAGAGGTTTGGTTGCAGCAATTGAAGCAGCAGATGCAATGGTTAAAGCAGCACAGGTAACGTTAATCGGCACCGAAAAAATCGGTAGCGGTTTGGTAAGCGTTATGATCCGTGGGGACGTAGGCGCAGTTAAATCTGCAACCGAAGTTGGCGCGGGCGCAGCAGCAAAACTTGGCGAACTGGTAGCTGTTCACGTAATTCCCAGACCCCACAACGACGTTGAAAAAATTCTCCCCACGCTTGCGTAAGGGAACCGTAAAAATTGCGCGTAAAAACGCGTAAGCAAAAGGAAGGAAAGAAACATGGCGTACGGCTTTATTGAAGTTTCGGGCGTTTGCGCGGCGGTAGACGCGCTGGATATTATGTGCAAAACCTCTGACGTGCACTTGGTTACGTGGGAACGTAAAATGGGCGGCAGATTGGTAACGCTTGTAATTGAAGGGGAAGTTTCCGCAGTGGCGCAATCGGTAGAAACGGCGGCGAACAATTGCATTAAAAAGCCGGTAGCGAAAGCGGTAATTGCAAATCCCCATTCGGAAATTGTAAGAATCGCAAAAATCAGCGCGGCAAGAATGGAAAAAAAGAACGCCGAATCAAAACCGCGCGCAAAGGCGGCGCCCAAAGCGCAGGCATAAACGCGCAAACTTTCCGCAATGCGGAAAATAAATGAAAAACTGTTCGGGTGAGATGCCCGAAAAAAATAACATAGAAATAAATTTGGAGGAATTCAAAAATGGCACAGGAAGCATTGGGTATGATCGAAACCAGAGGTTTGGTAGCAGCAATTGAAGCAGCAGATAGCATGTTAAAAGCAGCTAACGTTGTTCTTGTTGGTACCGAAAAAATCGGTAGCGGCTTGGTAAGCGTTATGGTTCGCGGCGACGTTGGCGCAGTGAAAGCAGCAGTAGAAGCAGGTTCTTCTAACGCAGCAAAACTTGGCGAACTTGTTGCAACGCACGTAATCCCCAGACCTCATACCGACGTTGAAAAGATTTTACCTGCATTAAAGTAAGGTAAACGGGCGGCAAAGCCGCCATACTTGAATTCTTTTCACCGAATCTAACATAGCCTACGAACGCCGAATGGGGGCGAAAATTCACGCCCCCTTGGCGTAGTATGGCAAAAATTCAGTACAAACGTAGGGGATTTTCCCCAAAATGAAAGCAATCGGCTTTCATTTGCGAAAAAATTTGCAACTATCTTTTCGGAGAAAAACTTATGCAAGAAGCAAGTATTGAAAAAATTACCAAACTTGTTTTGGAAGTCTTGGAAAAGCAGCAAACAAGCGGTGGTTATGCAGTACCCATCGGTGTTTCTGCACGCCACGTACACTTAACCCAGGCAGACGTAGAAACGCTGTTTGGTAAAGGGTATCAGCTTACCAAGAAAAAAGAACTTATGGGCGGTCAGTACGCTTGTAACGAACAGGTTACTATCGTTGGGCTAAAACTTCGCGCAATTGAAAACGTGCGCGTGCTTGGTCCCGTCCGTTCGCAGTCCCAAGTGGAAGTTTCGGCAACGGATGCCGTAAAACTCGGGGTTAAAGCTCCCGTCCGCTTATCGGGTGATTTAGCAAATTCCGCACCCATTGCCCTGGTTGGGCCCAAGGGTTGCGTTTACTTACAAAACGGCTGCATTGTGGCAATGCGCCATATCCATATGAGCCCTAAGGACGCGCAAGACGCAGGGGTTCAGGATAAGCAGGTCGTTTCGGTACGCGTGGATAACGAACGCGGAACTACGTTCAATAATGTAGTGGTTCGCGTAGACCCCACCTTTACCTTAGAAATGCACATTGATACGGACGAAGCAAACGCTGCAAAAATTGCAACGGGTACGTCCGCATATATCGTATAACTTCCCGTAAGAATTTTTACGGGATTAGGAGAGAGTCATGATTATCGGCAAAGTTGTTGGAAGCGTAGTTTCCACCCGCAAAAATGAAAATTTAGTGGGTAGCAAGTTCATGATCGTTGAGCCCATTCCCAGCCTTCGCGTAGATAACCGCATTGTGGCGGTGGATAATATCGGTGCAGGCATTGGGGAATACGTTTTGGTTGTACAGGGCAGCAGTGCACGCTACGGCGTGGGTGATGCTAACGCACCCGTAGATGCGGCAATCGTTGGTATTATTGACGACGGCAGTAATTTAGAATAACCTAAGCCATTACCCAGATACATAGGACTGAACGTTTACGGAGGAAGGTATGGAAAAGGCAGAAATCATTGCGCTTATGAAAGAAAACGGGATCGTCGGTTGCGGCGGTGCCGGTTTTCCCACGCACGCAAAGATTGATGAACGCGCAAAAACCGTGATAATGAACTGTGCGGAATGCGAACCGCTACTTAAGTTGCACCGTTCGCTGCTTTCCGCATATCCCGAAGAAATCCTTTCTGCTTTTGCGGAAATTGGGAAAGCCACGGGTGCGGAAGATCTTGTGATTGGCATTAAAAAATCGTACAAAAGCACCATCCGCGTTTTGGAAGAACATTTAGGTAAATATCCCGGCATGCGCATTGCTGCTTTGGATAAAATCTATCCCGCCGGGGATGAAGTGGTTTTAATTTACGAAGCAACCGGAAAAGTCGTTCGTCCGGGTGGTTTGCCCATTGAACAGGGTATTGCCGTGTTTAACGTGGAAACCTGTTATAATCTGTACCGCGCAATGCACGGTGAAAGTGTAACGCAAAAACTGGTAACGGTAACGGGGGAAGTGAAAAATCCCGTAACCGTACTTCTTCCTATCGGCAGTACCGTAAAGGACGCACTTGCCCTTGCGGGCGGTGCAACTGTAAAGGACCCCGCTTTTATTATGGGCGGCGTTATGATGGGTTCGCTTGGTAGCGAATCCACCTTAATCACAAAAACAACGAACGCAATTATCGTTCTGCCCGAAGACCATTTGGTGGTAAGAAAACGGCAGGAAGATCCGGGAATATCCCTTCGCCGTGCGGCGGCAAGTTGTTGCCAATGCCGCATGTGTACGGATTTGTGTCCGCGCCACGCGCTGGGGCATCCCATTCAACCGCACCTGTTCATGCGTGCGGCTACCTGTAAGGATGTGCAAGACCCCAACATTTTCTTAAACACGTTCTTTTGCAGTTCTTGTGGCCTTTGCGAAATGTATTCCTGTTTCCAAGGGTTAAGCCCCAGAAGTTTAATGGCGGCTTATAAATCGGGGTTGCGTGCCGCAGGGGTAAAACCCCCGCAAGTACAAGCGGCAAATTTCTCCCCCGAAAAACGTACCCTTCGCAAAGCACCCGTGGATCGGTTGCTTGCAAGGCTGAACTTAACGAAATACAACGTGGAAGCCCCCTTACATATGGACCTTGCCAAAGTTGATAAGGTACGTATTCCTATGCAAATGCATATCGGCGCACCTGCAATACCCACCGTACAAGTGGGGGATACCGTAACGCGGGGGCAACTGATCGGTAAGGCAGGCAACGGGTTATCCGTAAATATCCACGCATCCCTTTCGGGGACTGTAACGGCGGTTGACGGCAAGTTCGTTACCGTGAAGAGAGGTTAATTATGGCAAAAGCAATCGGAATGGCAGAATATAAAACCGTATCGGCAGGTGTATTTGGTGCGGATGCAATGGTTAAAACCGCAGATATTGATATTATTGAAGCGGAAACGGTATGCCCGGGTAAATATATCGTTATCGTTACGGGAGAACTTTCGGCGGTTGCCGCTGCGGTAGACACCGCAAAACACACGCGCGAAGAAGAACTGATTGATACCTTTGTTTTAGGGAATCCCGATGAATCCATTTTCCCCGCCATCTATGGCGCAACCGAAGTAAAAGAATTAAAATCTTTGGGTATTATGGAAACGTATGATGCAGCAGCGATTATCGTTGCGGCAGATACGGCGGCAAAAACGGCGGATGTATCCTTGGTGGAAATCCGTATGGCACGCGGTATGTGCGGTAAATCTTACGTTATGCTTACGGGTGAAGTGGCTGCCGTGCAAGCAGCGATTGACCGTGCAAAGGATGCGGTTGCTCCCCGTGGCATGTTCTTGGATAGCAGCGTAATTGCCCGTCCGGATGCCCGTATTACAAAACACTTACTGTAAAAAATAACCGCGCCGAATTTAGCGCGGTTTTTTCAAATACAAAGGATTTATCCTTAAAAACAAGATTTCACAATACCATGCGCAACTTTGCGCCCAAAGGAGCAGGAAATGCTTGCTATTGAACGCAGACATCACATCTTAAACCATTTGCAGGAAAACCGCAGGGTTTTGGTTGCAGACCTGGCACAGGAATTTTCGGTGTCCGAAGAAACCGTCCGCCGCGATCTGGATAAACTGGAACAAGACGGCTACGTGGTAAAAACCTACGGTGGAGCATTCTTAAAAGAAGAAAGCAACGTAGAACTTCCGTATTTCGTTCGTAAAAAGAAGAACGTGGTTGCAAAGCAAATTATTGCTGAGCAGGCTGCAGTTTTGGTGGAAGATAACGATTCGGTATTTTTGGACGGTAGTTCCACCGCACTTTTTATTGCAAAAAAATTAAAAGGTAAAAAGAATCTTACCGTAATCACCAACTCCGTAGAAGTTTTGGTGGAACTTGTGGACGTTCCCGATTGGAAAGTAATTTCCACGGGCGGTACCATGAAAAGCGGGTCCTTTTCCCTTGTTGGGGGCAGGGCAGAAAGCACTGCAAAAGATTTTCGTGTGGATAAAATGTTCTTTTCTGCAAAAGGTGTGGACCAAAAGGGCGGAATTACGGACGCTGACGACGAAAACTCGGCTGTGAAACGCGCCGTTGCCCAGTCCGCAAAAAACGTTTATTTATCCGTAGATGCTAGTAAATTCGGGAAAGTAAACTTTGCAAAAATTATAGATTATTCTTTAGTGGACGGTGTGATTTGCGAAAGCAAACCTTCTAACGATTGGTTGGAATTTTTCCGTCAAAACAATTTAACCTGCATTTATCCGGAGGCGTAACTGTGAAAACCAAACTCATAGCATTTGCAAACAATAAAGGGGGTAGCGGTAAATCCACTACCGCCGCTAACGTAGGATATTCGCTTGCGGAAATGGGCAAAAAGGTTTTGATGATTGATTGCGATATGCAACTAAACTTAACCCTTGCCTTTTTTACGGAAGACGAAGTAATTTCCATGGCGCGCGGAGAGGATAACCTGTATACTGCCGTAAAAAACGGAAAAGATATTTCGGAAATTATCCGTAAAACCCCTTACGAAAATATTGATTTTGTACCTTCTTCCACCCTTCTTTCGGGTATTGAATTTGAACTGTTTACCAAATGGCAACGCGAATTTGTACTGAAAAACCTTTTGAAAAAAACGGTGGAAAGCGGCGTTTACGATTACGTGATTTTAGATGCTCCCCCCACCTTGGGCGGTTGGGCAATGAATATTTTGGTTGCTGCAGATGCCTTGGTTTTACCCGTAGAAGCCAGTCCTTGGGGATTGTTCGGTTTGGCAAACATGCTGGATTTTGTACAGCAAGTTAAAACCGTTTCTCCCGATATTGATTTGTTGGGCGTAGTGGTTACAAAGGTAGATACCCGCAAAAATTATTTCAAACAAACGCTTGCGGCATTGAAAGAGCAGCCGGACTGTAAAGCCTTTGAAACGTATATCCGTTTGGATGCCAACGTGGAATGGGCAGAAGATGCTTGCAAACCCGTGGGCGCGTTTAAGAAAACTTCGCGCAGTGCGGAAGAATACCGTATGCTTACAAAGGAGATTGTGGAAAGATGTCAGTAGGAATCAGCAGTTTAGCGCGTGCAGGGAAGGGAGAAGTATCCGTAAAACTTCCCGAAAATACAGTTATGAAAGTTCCCGTTGCGGCAATTCACGCAACGCCGAAAGGGTTTGTAAAAGATACGCGTTCTTCGGCAGAAGCGCAAATTAAGGAATATGGAATCACCGAACCCGTTGTGCTGTGGTCGTGCGGCAACGAATTGTACCTGTTAAGGGGCGCAAACACCTTAAAAGCGGCTACGGCGTTGAAGATGAACGAAGTACCCGCAATTATCCTTACGGTAGAAGAAAGGGCTGCCAAGGCGTTTGCAAAACAAGTGAATGCGGTGGAAAAGGCGGCGGAACAATCCACCCCCGTACCTTCTATTCACGAAGAAAAATTCCGTGCGGTAAAATCCGTAAAAACGGACCTTCCTTACTATTTGCTGTAATCTTTAATTTCGGTAATCGGTAAAAAGCCCTTCCCACAACTACTGTGTGATGCTTTTAGAATAGGGGGGGGTATGTACGGATTTATACGGCTTGGTTATTTTTTGTAATTTATAAAAGTTTGTTCAATCAGTTATTTTTTTAGGGACAGAATTTTACGTGGCGGAGAGTTTATGAAAAAATTTGACATTAAAACGACAATTTATTTTGGGGAAGATGCGTTAGCAAGACTTTCGCAAATCAACGCGAAACACGCATTGATTATCGCTGACCCATTTATTGTAAAAAGCGGAATGATAGACCTTATCACTGCGCGCTTAAAACAGGCGGACATTGCTTTTTCCGTGTTTAACGACGTAGTTCCCGATCCTCCGATCGGTAAGGTGGTGCAAGGGGTAAAAAGCGTGCTTATGGCGGAACCCGATTGCCTGATTGCCGTAGGCGGCGGCAGTGCAATTGATAGCGCAAAGGCAATCCGTTCGTTTGCCGGCACCATGAAGGAAGGGTATTATCCCCGTTTAATTGCAATTCCTACCACCAGCGGTACGGGAAGTGAAGTTACTATGTTTTCGGTAATTTCGGACGTAGAGCATGAACGGAAAATTCCTTTGGTTGCACCCGAACTTGCTGCGGAAGAAGCAATTTTGGATGAAATTTTGGTAAAATCCGTACCCCCTTCGGTAACTGCGGATACGGGTATGGACGTGTTTACGCACGCTTTGGAATCATACGTCAGCTTGGAAAATAACGAATTTTCTGCTGCCTTTGCAGAAAAGGCTATTGAAATAATCGGAATGTTCCTTCTGCGCTCGTATCACGATAACAACGATACCCATGCCAGAAGGAAAATGCACGTTGCTTCCTGCTTGGCAGGGCTTGCGTTTAACTCTGCCAACCTTGGACTGAACCACGCTATGGCACATCAGTTGGGGGCGTATTTCCATATTCCGCACGGACGTGCAAACGCCGTGCTGTTACCGCACGTAATATCTTTTAACTCGGATATCAACCGTTACAGTAAAAGTAAGGCGGAATATCTGCCCTCGGTAAGAAAATACTGCACGGTAGCCAGAACGCTGGGTGTACAGGCGTTTAACGAAGTAAATACCGTAAACTCCTTAGTGGGTTGGGTAGAATTTATGTTGAAGGAAATGAACATTCCTTTGCGTGTTTCCGAAATGACTTCTATTACCAAGGAGGAGTATTTCCGCAACGTTCCCGGCATGGCAAGAAAAGCCATGGAGGACGCCTGCATGGTAACCACTCCCCGCAAGCCTACCATAGAGCAAATTGAAGAAATTTACCGCAACTTGTGGTAAGCAGATAACCGAATAAAAAAATTTTCACACCCCTTGCAAAACGGCAAGGGGTGTGTTATACTGTAGGGGCTTGAATTCCCAAAAATAGGGATAAAAAGAAGGGAAAGAGAGATGAAACAACTGTTACTGCCTAAAAAAGTGATTAGCGCAAAGGGTGTGGAAAACGTCCGCGCGTTATATAAAAAACAACCCTTGACCCCCGTTCTTCGTTGGGATGAAGGGTGGGAAAGCCAAATCGCCCGCGCAAACGTGGGTGCAACCCTTCTTTTGGACTTCGGTAAGGAAATGAACGGTGGTATTCGTATGCTCCTTTCAAGGGCGGAAAACGGCACCAAGGCGCGCATCCGCTTTGGGGAAAGCGTGGGGGAAACCTACGCCGAACTTGGCGAAAAAAACGCCACCAACGACCATAGTCCCCGTGATATCACCGTGGAACTTTCCGCTTTTTCGGATTTATCCTTCGGGCAAACGGGGTTCCGCTTTGTGCGAATTGACTTTTTATCGGGCGGGGAATGTTGTTTGCAAAATATTTTTTGCGAAAACCAAATTTTCGCGGGGAAAATGCAATATTGCTACCAAGGCGCGGATAAGGAAATCGCGAAAATCTTCGCCACGGCAAAGCGCACGGTGGATTTATGCGCCTCCACCCCCTTCGTGTGGGACGGGGTAAAGCGCGACCGCCTAGTTTGGGTGGGGGATTTGCATCCCGAAATGCTTGCGCTAACCACCCTATACGGCAAAATGCCCCAAATTGAACGCTCGCTCACCTATATCAAAAACCAAACGCCCTTGCCCGCTTGGATGAACGGCTACCCCGCGTATTCTTTTTGGTGGGTGATCGTTTTAGCCGATTATGTAAAGGAAACGGGCGCGCTTTCTTACGCGCAAGGGCAAAAAGAATATTTGATTTCCCTGCTTTCTTTCTTGGGGGAACACGTTAGCCAAACGGGGGAATTGTCCCTTCCCGATTACTTTTTAGATTGGCCCACGTGCGGAACGCCCGATGCGAAAGAAGGGGTACAAGCCCTTGCCCTATGGGCAATGCAAAAGGCGGAATACTTACTTTCCGCTTTATCCGAAAACCCCCAAATTGCCACCGAAATTAAGCAAAAGTTACAAGCGTACGCGGAAAAACCCACGGAGAAAAAGCAAGTAATCGCTATTCGCTATATGGCAACGGGCAACCTAACCGAAGGGGAGTATCAAACGCTAATCCAAGGGGGCGCAAAGGGGCTTTCCACCTTTACCGCGTATTATATTTTGAAGGCGATTGCAAGCAAAAACCCCCAAACGGCAACGCAAATCATGAAGGAATATTACGGCGGTATGCTATCCCTTGGCGCAACTACCTTTTGGGAAGATTTCAACGTGGAATGGATGGAAAATTCCGCCCCTATCACCCGCCTTCCTAAAAAGGGGGAAAAGGACGTGCACGGGGATCACGGCGCGTTCTGTTACCAAGGCTTTCGCCACAGTTTATGCCACGGCTGGTCTGCCGGTATCATTGCATTGATGAAAGAATACTGTAAATAAATAAACGGAATGGGCTTTTGTGCACATGCACAAAATCCCATTTTGTTTTTCCGATTGGGTTTACGAAAATTGCAACTGTTTTATAAAAATGCACATATTTGCATACATATACGCGGTTATGCATTTTGGCGCGTTTTACGCGAAAAATTTGTATTATTATTTGAAAAAAAGTGTGTATTTTGTGGCGAATATGGTTGAAAAATACTAGATAATGTGGTATAATCACGAGCATAAGGAGATTTTTTTATGACGGAAAAGAGATACGACGCCGGTGATATTGAGATTTTAGAGGGGTTAGAGGCAGTACGCGTTCGCCCCGGTATGTATATCGGTTCCACGGGAAAAACGGGATTACACCATATCTTATGGGAAATCGTAGATAATGCAGTAGACGAAGCGGCTAACGGTTTTGCTACTCGCATTCAAGTTTGCCTGAATAAAGATGGCAGCGCTTCGGTAGAAGATAACGGGCGCGGTATTCCCACGGACATCCATCCCAAAATGAAAATTTCGGGTGTAGAAGTGGTGTTTACACAACTGCACGCAGGCGGTAAATTTGATAACCACAATTACAGTTATTCGGGTGGTTTGCACGGGGTTGGTGCCTCGGTTACCAACGCCTTATCCGAATGGTTGAAAGTGGAAGTATACCGCGGCACGGTGTACCGTATGGAATTTCACAGTTATTATGATGAAGCCACTAAAAAATATCATTCGGGTAAACCCATTGCGCCCCTTACCAACACGCGCAAAAAGACGGATAAGAAGGGTACTTACGTTTGCTTTAAGCCGGATGCTGCAGTGTTTGAAACCACGCGCTTTGATTTTGAAGTGGTAAGCCGGCACTTAAAAGAAGTAGCCTTTCTAAACAAGGGCTTGCAAATCGCTTTAACGGATGCACGGGGGGAAGAACCTCAAACGGTGGAATACTGCTACGAAGGGGGGATTCGCGATTTTGTTTTGGACATCAACAAGGAAAAAACAAAACTGTTTCCCACCCCCATTTATTGCAGCGGAGAATCGGACGGCATTAAAATTGAATTTGCAATTCAGTATACGGATGCGTATACGGATACCATTATTTCTTACGTAAATAACATTCCCACGCCCGAAGGGGGTATGCACGAAGTGGGTTTTAAGGCGGGCTTGACCAAAGTTTTGAACGATTACGCGCGCAAGGAAAAAATCCTGAAAGAAAAAGATGAAAACTTTTTGGGGGAAGATTTCCGCGAAGGGATTACCGCTATCGTTTCAATCAAAATGAAAAACGTGCAGTTTGAAGGGCAAACCAAAACCAAATTGGGGAACCCGGAAGCACGTCCTGCAACCGAATCTTTTACCGTGGCTTCCTTGCAAAACTTTGCGGCAGAACGCGGCAGCGGCGTGGTAATGGACGCCATTATGAAAAAGGCGCAGGGCGCGGCGAAAGCCCGTTTGGCGGCGAAAAACGCAAAAGAACTTTCGCGTAGCAAAAACGCCATTGAAAGTATCAATACGCTTGGCAAACTTGCCTCCTGCCGCGGTAAAAAACCCGAACAAAACGAATTGTTTATCGTAGAAGGGGATTCCGCAGGCGGTAGCGCAAAACAAGGGCGCGACAGTTTGTTCCAAGCAATTTTACCCCTGCGCGGTAAACCCTTAAACGTAGAAAAAAAGCGCATAAATCAAGTTTTGGAAAACGAAGAACTGCGCACGCTGATCAGCGCGTTGGGTACGGGTATTGCGGAAAAATTTGATATTGAAAAACTGAAATATCACAAAATTATTATTTTAGCGGATGCCGATCAGGACGGGGCTCATATCCGGTCTATTCTGCTTACCTTCTTCTACCGCTATATGAAGGATTTGCTTACCGCAGGGCACGTATATATCGGTATGCCCCCCTTATATAAAATTTTCAAAAAGGATCGCGTGGAATACGCGTATGATGATAAAGAACTGCAAGCAAAAATAGAACTGGTAGGCCGCGGATATCAAATTCAACGCTATAAGGGATTGGGGGAAATGAACCCCAAACAACTGTGGGAAACTACCATGGATCCCGAAGGGCGCAGTTTAATGCGTGTAACCATAGCAGACGGCGCGGAGGCCGAACGTAAAATTTCCACCCTGTTGGGGGATAACGTACTCCTTCGCAAACAGTATATTACCGAACACGCCAACTTTAATAAAGTAGACGAATTTATTAAACTGAAAAAATAAGCCGACAAGGAGAAAGTTATGAATAGTGAAACCAGCAAAGGCTTGATTGTCGGAAGTTTAGAAGAAGTTTTACATTCTTCCATGATGCCTTATGCGGAGCACGTTATTTTGGAGCGTGCTCTTCCCAGGGTGGAGGACGGCTTAAAACCCGTGCAAAGAAGAATTTTATATACCATGTATAACGAACTGGGCTTAACCCCCGAAAAACCCTACGTTAAAAGTGCCCGTATCGTTGGGGATTGCTTGGGTAAATTCCACCCGCACGGCGACACTTCGGTATACGAGGCAATGGTACGTATGGCACAGCCCTTTAACACGCGCGAGCCGTTGGTGGACGGGCAAGGGAACTTTGGTTCGGTGGACGGGGATTCCGCCGCAGCAATGCGTTATACCGAAGCAAAAATGAAACCCATAGCCCTGCAAATGTTAAGGGATATTGAAAAGGACACCGTTTCCTTTTCCTTAAACTACGATGATAAGCAATTAGAACCGGATATGCTGCCCAGCCGTTATCCCAACCTTTTAGTAAACGGTAGCAGTGGGATTGCCGTAGGGCTTGCTACCAACATTCCTCCCCATAACTTGGCAGAAGTGGTAGACGGCGTTTGTGCTTTTATTGACCGACCCAAAATTTCCTTAAAGGATATGATGAAGTATATTCCCGGTCCGGATTTTCCCACGGCAGGATATTTAGTGGGCGGGGAGGAGCTTGTTCAGGCGTACGAAACGGGGCGTGGCAAAGTAACCATGCGCGCCAATTATAAAATTGAAAAAAGTACGGGCGGTAAAATTTCCATTGTATTTACCGAACTTCCTTATCAAGTCAATAAAACCACTTTGGTTAAGCGCATTTCGGACTTAAACGAAGAAAAGAAAGCCTCCCTTGTGGGAATACAGGATATTGCAGATGAATCCGACCGCTTAAACGGCGTGCGCGTAGTTATTAAACTGAAAAAGGACGTTAAGCCCGAACCTGTGGTTGCAGACCTGTTTAAGTATACCGATTTAGAATGTACTTTCGGTATTAATATGGTGGCAATTGCGGAAGGGAAACCCCAACAGTTGGGATTGCTGCAAATTATTGCACACTACGTGGAATTTCAGCGCAAAGTGGTACTTCGCCGTTCCAAATTTGATTTGGATAAAGCGAAAAAGCGTTGCCATATTTTGGAAGGGCTAGTGATTGCCTGCAACAATATTGATGAAGTTATCCGTATTATCCGAAAAGCAGAAGATACTGCTACGGCAAAGGCAAATTTAAGAAAGAAGTTTGACCTTTCGGAAGAACAGGCACAGGCAATTTTAGACTTAAAACTGTACCGCATCAACAAACTGGAAGTATTTAACTTGCAAAATGAACTGGAAGAGTTGAAAAAGCGGATAGCGGAACTTACCGAAATTGTAGCGCATAAAGAATTGCAAATGGCAATTGTAAAAAAAGAACTGATTGAGGTAAAAAAGCAATTTAAGGACGATCGCCGTACTAAAATTGTGGGCATGAAAGAAAAAATCCGCACAGAGGTACAAGAAGAGGAACCCGAAAAGGAAAATTTTGTGGTTGGCTTGACTGCGCTTGGCGGTGTGAAAAAGATGACCGAACGCGTATACGGCAACGCGAAAAAAACGGTAAGTGAATCCACAAGCCTTAGCGAACTGTTCCGTTCGGTAGTGCGTGTGCAAACGGGGGATACCGTTCTTTGCTTTACCGACCGCGGCAACTGTTATAAAGTTCCCGTAGAATCTTTACCCGAAGAACGCTATAAATCCAAAGGCACGCCGTTTAAGTCCTTGGTGAAACCCGAACCGGGCGAAAAACCCCTGGCGTTGTTTGCGGTGAACGAAGAAAAAATGCCCCGCGGCAGCCTGTTATTCTATACTAGACTTGGCAGAATTAAAGCGACGCTGTGGAGTGAGTATGCAGTACAAAAACAGTCCTTCCAGGCAGTAAAACTGAATGAAGGGGACAGTGTGATTGCGGTAGAAGAAGACCGCGCGGATACTACGCTGTTATTCGTAACCGCGCGCGGCATGTGTTTGAATGCCACCAAGGCAGATCTTCCCTTGCAGGGCAGAATTGCTACGGGCGTAGGCGGAATTCAAATAGACCGCGGCGATATGGTGGTTTATGCTTCTCAAATCGGGGAAGAAGGCGAAGTTGTGGTTGTTACCACCGAAGGTGCGTTTAAGCGGGTGCTCGTTTCGGATATTGACGCGTTGGCAAGAAACCGCAAAGGGGTAAAGATTGCAGACCTTGCGGATGAAGAGGATGAAATCCTGTTTATTTCCTACGTTACCAATCCCTACGAAATTGCCGTAGAAGATATGACCGGCGAAATTTTCGGGCTTTCAACCGAAGATATCTCTATTGAAAAACGCACTTCCAAAGGGAAAGCGTTGAAGAATGTGCGCGGACTGGAAATTAAAGATTGCTATCGCGTAATTTCGCTTGGAAAAAAGTAAATCAATCATAAAGTTTTTACCGCTTTGGGGATTTTTTCCCGAAGCGGTTTTTTTTGGCGAAAAGCGCATATAATCATAAAAAAACAGAAAGTAGGTGCTTTATGGTGTGGTTGATGATACTGCTTGGCTTTGTACAGGGGCTTACCGAATTTTTGCCCGTTTCTTCCAGTGGGCATTTAACCTTGCTTTCGGTATGGGTGGGAAAGTTGACGGCAGGGCAAGCACTGGGTGTAGAACTTGCCGTACACGTGGGAAGTAGCCTTGCTGTTTTTGCCGTTTACCGTAACAAAATTTTTGCTATGTTAAAAAAGGGGAACCGTAAAACGGTTGCATATCTTCTTCTTTCCGCACTGCCCGCAGGGCTTGTGGGGGTGCTTTTCCACGATCAAATCGCAATGCTGTTCGGGGGCAGTTTTGTTGGCTTTGGATTTTTGCTTACCGCACTTTTGCTTTTCGTTACGCAAAAAATAGCAGTAGCCGAAAAGGGGGGTGCATTTACTTATAAAACGGCAATATCCATGGGATTGATGCAAGCAGTAGCCGTGGTTCCCGGGCTTTCCAGAAGTGGCTCTACGGTGTTTGGGGGCACGCTATCGGGTGCAAATCGGGAGGACGTAGCGGATTTTTCCTTTTTAATGAGCGTTCCCGTTATTTTGGGGGGCGCTTTATACGAATGGCTTTCGGGGGCAAGCGTGGGATTAGCCTTTCCTTGGATGGCACTGGCGGCAACGGCAGCCTTTCTTTCTTCCCTGATTGCCCTGCGATGGATGAAACAGGTAATTCGTCGCGCACGTTACACGGGATTTATTATTTACCTAACGGCACTGGGAATTTTAACGCTTTTCTTTCGCTTTGTTTTTTAGGTTGGCAAGTAAAACGGTTAGTGCATAAGATGAAATAAGAGGTGCTTATGGAATCTTTTTTCGGTACGGATGGTATTCGGGGCGTGTACGGAACAACCGTTACGCCGCGACTTTTTTACGCAGCAGGTGCTGCTTTGGGCAGTACGCGGCCACAAGCAAAAATACTGATAGGAAAAGATCCGCGCCCCAGCGCGGAAGTGTTACAATCGGCATTTTTAGCCGGTTTTTTTTCGCAAGGGGGAAAAGCAGGTGCGTTGGGTGTGGTTCCCACCCCTGCGGTTTCTTATTTAACTGCGCACGCCGGGGTGGATTACGGTGTGGTTATCGGCGCATCACATAATCCGGCGCAGGATAACGGAATCAAACTTTTTGGCAATGACGGAAGAAAACTATCCGCCGAACAGGAAAGGGAAATTTCCGAACGCATAAAAAAAGAAATGCGACAAAAAAAGGTGGGGAAACCGGGTGGTTTTTTCCGAACAACGGTTGCGCCTTACCGAAAGTTTTTAGAAGAAGGCGTATCCCTTACGGGCTTAACAATTGCCTTGGATACGGCGTTTGGGTCTACTACGCGTTTTGCCGCACAAGCATTCCGAAAACGGGGTGCAACCGTTTATACTGCTAACCGTGCAGGGGAAAACGGTGCTATCAATTACCGTTCGGGGGCAACCTTTCCCCGTTTTATATCTGACTTTACGGTAAAAAAACAAGCGGATTTGGGATTTGCTTTTGATGGGGACGGCGACCGTGTTATCGTAAGCGACCGTTTTGGTAATATCTATGACGGAGACGATTTACTGTACCTTTTTGCTATGGCAAAAGGGTATACAAGGGTGGTTGGCACGGTGCTGACGAACGGGGGAATAGAGCGTGCACTGAAAGGAAATGGCGTTATTCTGTTCCGTTCTGCCGTGGGGGATCGCAACGTGGCAAAACTGATGCGTGAAACGGTTGCTCCCTTGGGCGGGGAAGGTGCCGGGCATATTCTGTTTTCTAATCAGCCTTCGGGGGATGGCGTATATACCGCCCTAATATTTTCGGAATTGTTTAGGGCACTGGGGGACCGAATTTTCCGCAAAGGCGAATATTGCAAATTGCCAAGTGCCACAGCAAATTTACCCCGTGTTTGTTGCATGGAAACAGTACAAAAATTACTGCGTGAAGAAAGGGAACTTTACCCTTCGGTGCGTCTGGTGGTTCGCCCTTCGGGTACGGAATCGGTATTACGCCTGTATGCCGAAGGGGAAAGCGGGAAAGACTGTTCGGAATGTATTTCGCATTTGTCATCCCGTATTTTGGGGAGGGATTGACCGTGTGCGGAATTTTTGGTTACGTCGGCAACCGTTCGGCGGCGGCAATCATCACACAAGGATTAAAAGCACTTACTTACCGCGGTTATGATTCTGCGGGAATTGCAGTACAGTGTAACGGCAACACCGCCCTGAAAAAGGGGGTAGGCAGTATTGCGGAAATTGCCGGTGTTGAAAGTTTGAAAGGGAACGTGGGTGTGGGGCATACGCGCTGGGCAACGCATGGCGGCGTTAGCGAAGAAAACGCACATCCCTTTTCTTTCGGTGGGTACACGGCAGTACATAACGGCATTATTGAAAACTATGCGGAACTAAAAGAAGAATTGACCGCAAAAGGGTACGTTTTTCGCTCGCAAACGGATAGTGAAGTTATCGTTATGCTTTTGCATGTTTACCGCGCTTACCCGTTGCTTACTGCGCTACAAAAAACCGCAGAGCGGTTAACGGGCTCCTATGCCATTGTTGCGCTTTCGGATGGGGAGGCGGAAACGCTTGCTTGCATCCGAAAAAACAGCCCGTTGATTGTGGGATTCAGTCAAGGGGAAACGTTTATCAGCAGCGACGTCCCTGCCCTTTATTCGGTTGCCCGACACTACGTTTGTCTAAACGAGGGGGAGTCTGCTTTGATTACAAAAAGCGGCGCCTGTTTTTACCGGGGCGAAAAAGGAATCACGCCCAATATGTACCCTTTGCAAAAACAAACAGAGGTAGCCCACAAAAACGGGTTTTCGCACTATATGCGCAAGGAAATTTCGCAGGTTCCCTTTTCCGTTGAACAAACCCTATCCCTTTTGGAAGGGCAAAAAAAGGCGATTCAACGCATCTTTTCGGGCGCAACGCGTATTCTTCTTACGGGTTGTGGAACGGCTTATCATGCGGCAGTATTCGGCAAATACTTGCTTTCGCGCGCTTTGCACGTACCTGTTATGGCAGAACTTGCTTCCGAACTGCGGTATGCAGGGGTAAAAACCGAAAAAGATTGCGTGTGTATCGCGGTAACGCAAAGTGGGGAAACGGCAGATACTTTACGGCTGATGAAAGCGTGGAAGGAAGGGGGGCACCGGCGGTTAATTGCAATTACCAACACGCCGCATTCTTCGGTAACGGGGTATGCAGACCTAACCTTGCTTACGGGTGCAGGGCCTGAAATCGGGGTGGCGGCAACCAAAAGTTTCACTTCGCAACTTGCCGTTTTTTTGGTAATTTTAGAAACGCTTGGGGGTAAAAATCTTTCCTTAAATAAACTTCCAACCCTTTTGTCGCAGACAATCAAAAAGGCGGAAGGGACGGAAGAAATAGCACGGCGTTTGCAGGGTGAAAAAGCAGTATTCTTTTTAGGCAGGGATTTAGATTATCCCTTGGCTTTGGAAGGTAGCTTAAAACTAAAAGAAGTATCCTACTTGTTTTCGGATGGCTACGCGGCAGGGGAGTTAAAACACGGAACTTTGGCGTTGATTGAAAAGGGAACGCCCGTCATAGCGCTTTTAACGCAACCGCGCCTTGCCGAAAAAACCGTAAATGCCCTTCACGAAGTATCCTGCAGGGGCGCAAGCGTGTATATCATAACGCAATGCGAAAAATATTTACGAACTTGTGATGGGGAGGGGGGAATTTTATTGCCCAAAGCACCACCGCCCTGTATGCCCGTGCTGGCATCCGTTCCGTTACAACTTTTGGCGTATCATACGGCAATCGCTATGGGTAAAAATCCGGATAGACCCCGCAATCTTGCTAAATCGGTTACGGTAGAATGAAACGTAAAATTTTCCCCAAAAAAAATATTTGCGTGTATAATTTACGTTCGCCGTGCCATACTGTTACTGTTGACGGAGGTAGAATTATGAGATATAATTGTGGTGAAACCGCCCCCAAAACGGGCAGTTACAAAGTTGTAAACGAAAATGGTAGGGAAGTAAATCGCGTTTATTTGAACGAAGGCGATACCTTTCCCCCTACGTCCTGTTCGGAATGTCATTACGAGGACTAATACAACAAACACAAAGAAAAGCGGCAACTGTTGTTGCCGCTTGTTCTTTTTGCGTGCGGAAAAAAACACTTGCATTCTTTGGGATTTTATGCTATCATTACTTTAATCGCTCTCGCGAAAAAAACACGCGCTGTTTTGGAAAACAAAACAAGGAGATGTTTAAAAATGATAGAACGGTATTTTCCAAATACAAAAAACGCACTTACTTCTACGATAAACGATTTCAAAGCGATATATAAAACCATAAAGGTTATATCCTTAATTTTCACCTTTGCATACCTTGCATACGTATTCATTGCTAAAGTGGGAAATTTTTGGGTTAACGTAGCCTTGGCAGACGTAACCGTGCTGTATTACGTGTTTTTCGTGTTTATGGTCAAACGGCAAAACACCCCCACACACAAGGTCGTTAAAAGAATTTATCATTGGGCAAAACTGTTGGTGCGCGCGGCATCTTTGGGTATTTTACTGTACGGTATGGCGGTATCTCCCCAAAAAACACCCCCGTTAAGCATTATCCTTGCAACCCTTACCATTATCGTTTGGGTTCTGCAAGTAATTTTTGAACTAATTTGCAATCTGTTGGAAGTACATAAAGATTATATTGTTGCAAGCGTAATTGCAGACTGGCAAAGTGAAGACGTACAAAAAATGAAGGAAGAGGTATTAAAGGCAAAGGATAAAGCCGTTTCTCTTATAAAAGGTGCAACCAAAGCAGCAAACGTGTGGGATAAAATCCGCCACCCGTTCAAAGGAAGAAAAAAGAATAGCAATGCAGAACTGGAAGCCGCAGTTTCCGAAAACTTGTTGCCAGAAGGCGTGGAAGAAGAGTAAAAAAAATCACCCCGACGTATTATCCCGTCGGGGTGGCTTTTTTGTTGCGCGATAAATGCGCAAAAACAAAGTTACTTTTTCATTTGTTCTACAAGACGTGCAAAAATCTTTCGTTTTACCAAAATCATACAAACGGCAAGGCAAATGATAAAGTCGGGTACAAGGTATACAACTTGATACAGCAAACTGTAACCAACCGCACTGTTTGCGGGCAAGGATGCCCAAATTGCACCTAAATCAAAGTAGATAACGCCCGCGGCAAAATGCATTAAAAACCGCCAGCCGTAGGCACAAATGCAGGCAAGGGTAACGTTTAGCATTTCCCGTGGGTTTTCACCCTTTTGTTCCTTTTTCCGTGCAATATTGCCAAACACACCCGCAAAAGCAATGCCGATAAACGCCAAAACGTAATCCAGTAAAAAGGTAACGGGGGTTAAGATGTAGGGGGATTGAATAAACTGTAAAATACCGTAAATAAGCCCCGTTACCAGTCCTCCGCTAATGCCGAATGCGTATGCGTAAATGATAATGGGAACAAAGGATGCCAGCGTAATGCTTCCCCCGTACGTTACGGGCGAAACCTTAATATACGAAAGCACAAAGGAAAGGGCAATACAAAGTGCTGCAAAAACCATGTTTTTTGTACCGGTTACGTTTTTACGGAACATAGACAGCAAAAACAGGACAACGCAAAGTACGGCGACTGCAATCACGGAAACCGTTGCCACCGTTTCGGTGGTGGATTCGGAAACCGCTAAAAGGGAATAGGGTAACATAAAACACACTCCTTTTCGTCGCCTTTTTGGGCGCGGATTTCCGCACGTAAAAAAATTATGCGGAAAGGAAAACCGCATAAAAAAAACCGCAACTAAAAATAGTGCGGGGTAATTTCTTTGCATTTCCTTTCGGGGATAATCCCAACAGGTTCAAAGGGTATAATCTCAGCCGCGCAAGCGGCACCCCCAGCGACGATATTATGAAATTATCCAAAGTATACAACGAAAAAAGTAAAAAGTCAATTGTTTTTTATAAAAAAGTATGATATAATTTGAATATTGCAAAAAGGAGAACGCAAATGAATAATTTTTTTGCTTTACAATCGCGTATGCGTCATATTCGCCGTTGGGCGCTGATGCGCAGTACCGAAGAAGAAAACGTTATGGAACACACCCAGCAGGTTGCGGTTTTTACACACGCCCTTTGCGTGATAGAAAACACGCTGTACGGTGGAAATTTGAATGTGGAAAAGGCGGTTATGATTGCGCTTTATCACGAAATGGGAGAAGTAATTACGGGGGATTTACCCACGCCCATTAAATATTATAATGAAAAAATCACTTCCGCTTATAAGGAAATGGAGCGTGCTGCCACGCAAAAAACAGTGGATATGCTACCCGAAGAATTGAAAAACTCCTTTGCTCCCTATCTTCTTGCAGATGAAAAATCACCCGAATACGCTTTTATGAAATTTGCGGATAAACTTTCTGCATACTGCAAATGTTTGGAGGAGTTGAAAACGGGAAATCAAGAATTTACCCGTGCAAAACAGAGCATTGAAAAAGAATTAAAGGGCTATAAAAGCCGTTCGGTGGATTATTTTATGAAACACTTTATTCCCGGCTTTACCCTTACTTTGGACGAATTGAACGCATAAATATCGGAGTACAAAAAAACGGCTTCCCAAAAAGGGAAGCCGTTTTTGTATGGAAATTTAGCGTTTTTTACCAAACAGCATTACGCCGGCAAGCGCCATAACGGATGCCAGGAATGCAAGGGTTTTCGCCGTTGCCTTTTTACAACCGTTAGTTTTCATAACCGAGGGTTCTACACTGGGTTCCGTGCTGGGTTCCACACTGGGTTCCGTGCTGGGAACTACCGAAGGTTCTACACTGGGTTGCACGGTAGGCGTTACCGTGGGTTGCATGGTGGGCGTTACCGTGGGTTGCACGGTAGGCGTTACCGTGGGCTGCATGGTGGGCGTTACCGTGGGCTGCAAGGTAGGCGTTACCGAGGGCTGCGTGGTAGGTGTTACCGAGGGCTGCGTGGTAGGTGTTACCGAGGGCTGTGTGGTAGGTGTTACCGAGGGCTGCGTGGTAGGCGTTACCGTGGGCTGCGTGGTAGGCGTTACCGAGGGCTGCGTGGTAGGCGTTACCGTGGGTTGGGTGCTGGGTGTTGCGCTCGGTTTTTCGGTGATAGGAATATGAACAACGAAGGTTGTTCCACCGCGCGAAGAAACGGTTACGGCAAGGTTGTTGCTGTTTTCTGCATCTGCCCAGTTGTAGGAAATACTGCTAACCGCATCCAAAACGGTTAATCCGCCCAGGGAATCCACTTGTAAAATGGAGAAATTGTTTTTCATCAAAGATGTGCCGCGTTCAACCGAACTTCCCACTTTATAATATGCGTATCCGGTAGAGCCCGTTTGAGAAATAGTGTTGGAAAGGGCAAGCGTTTTATCCGTAAAGCAGCGCATTACTGCTTGTGCGTAAACGCGTGCAAAATAGTCGTTGGGGTGGTTATAGTTGTTGCCCGAAGTATCGCGGTAATCTTTATAGAACTGTCTAGAAGTGTCTTGAATAAGGTCATATTCTCTATGCCCATTTTCTACCGGGGTGTCCAGTTTTTTGCGATTTAAGCCCATCATGGAAAGGTGAAGCGCGGTGATATCGCAAAAGGCTACGCCATCTCCCTTATAGGTAGCAAATACGTCTGCCATTCCGATTAAGCAACCCATGGAAGATTGATATACGTTACTGGTCATGGGGGAAAGCACAAGGATTTCCGCATTGGGAACCAAAGTTTTTAAGCCGCTAATTACGTAATCGTAGAAAGCTACTTTATAATAGTTGGCACTAGTGCCGGAGTCGTTCATGCCGAACGCAAGGATTACAAGGTCGGGATCGTAGGGAACTACGTAGTCGCGCATAGAAGCGTAGTTGCCGCTACTTTCAAATGCGCCGTGGCCACCCATCGCGTAACTTGCGCCCGTGCCGCCAAAGCCGGAATTTTGTACGGAAACGTTTACGTTGGGATACATCGCGTTCAGCGCGTCTTCCATCATAAACGCCCAGCTATCCATAAAGGGTGATACGTCAAAGTGTCCGGATGCGCTGCAACCTTCGGTGATGCTGTCCCCAAAGGTAACAATTTTTAAGTCGCCGCCGTTTTGTAAAATGCTTGTCGTTTTGGGTAGGTTTGACGTTTGTAACGGGGGCGTGCTTAAATCGGTTTTTTGGGTATAGGTGTAGGTTACTTTAATTTGGTTAACTTCCCAAGTGTTATCCGCGTGATAACCAACGTTATTATAAAGGAACGCGCCGTTATCGTAAGTGGCTTTGCTCATAACGGGCATGCGGGTTGTTTCGGGAATTACAAGTTTCCCTGCCGAAATGCTATAGTCTACGCCTGGGGTGTATACTACCGAATTATCTGCTTTTTTGATTTCCACAATGGTAGAAATTTTATGAAGAAGGGCAACCGTTTGTGCTTTTGAACCATCTGCGTTTCCAACAAGCCAAACGCCTTCTTCATAAGCGGTGTTGCCTTCCCAAACGGGTTGTACCATTTTTGCAAGGTCATAGTCAGCTTTTCCGTAGCCCGACCAGTTTTCGTAGTTAAAGTACGAAAAATCGTCTGCTACAATAATACCCGAATTGTTGCCTGCATTATTGCCAAATGCGCGGAAAAAGTCTATTGCCGCTTGTGAAGACACACCGTTTAAGGCAACGGTAAATTTGTAGTTCGTGCCGCTGAAAGCATGTACGGCAATCAATTCGCTATTTACTGAAATTTCCAGATAGTTGTTTCTATGATATACAAGAACGGTAAAAAATTCACCGTAAGCAATATCTGTGTCGTAGTTGCCGAATTTTCCTTCCGCAGGGTTTACGGTAAAGCGGTTATCACCAAAGGAAAGGGTGGCGGTTCCCGCATCAACTTTCATGCGCAAGGAAATGGCAGAACTGTTTTTAATGGTTTCCTTTTTGGTGGTTAATTCTAATTCGGAAGAAAAGGGCATTACAAATTCGCCCGTTTTCGTGGTGTAGGGGGCTTGGTTGCTATGCCAAACGGATGCGTCTAAACTTGCAAAATCTTCATTCAGCGGGGTAAATCCGTTACCCGTCATAGAAAGGGACTGTACGGAGAAAGCCAGATCTCTTTCCGTGCCGATACCAATGCGGGTTTTGTTTAGAGTGCACGTCCAATCCGTTATAGTAGTATAGGTATATTTGGGTAGTTGCCCGGGTGCGTTATTGCTGAAAATAACGTTCTTTTGTTCGTCGTTTACCTTTGCGGCAAGGTTGGTGTACGAAGAATCCGCCGCCTTTTTCATGGCAAAGGCAAGTTTGCCGCCCGCATACGTCAGTTTCAGGTCAATAACGTCCCCCAGGGCGTAGTTGCAGCCCGTAAAGGTGTTGTAATATACGGTAAGGCGTTTATCCTTTTGGGTAATAGAAACGCCGGGGGCAGTTCCCAAAGGGGAAACGCGCAAATAGTATTCCAGGTTTTCCCCTAAATACAGTTCGGCTGCACCGTTGGTTACCGTAAGGCGTACGGTTAAAGTAAATCCGTTGTTTGTAAACGTTTGGGTGGAGATGAGTCCTTCGCCCCCTGTGGTATTCAGTGTACCGCCCGAAACGGTAAAGGGAACGCCCGTCAGTGCCGTTGTTGCTTTTGCTGCGCTTTTGGGAATCAAAAGCAGGCAAAGCCCAAGCGTCAAGGCAAGCACTGCCGCCAACACGGAAAGTGTTACTTGGTAAGAAAGTTTTGTCATACCTTATTTCTCCTTCTGTTACGCTAACGCGTAAAGTTCTTATTCTATTATAGCAGTATTTTGAGATATTGTAAAGAAAAAAATTTCATAAATCCGAATAAAAATTATAATAAAAGAAAGGGATGCCGCAAAAACAAAACGCGCGCCGAAAAAGCACGCGTCGGTTTTATTTTAATGGGAATCAACAACAGGGTCGCAGGTTAAGTTTACGCCTAATTTGCGGAACATTTTTTCATCTCCGCGGGTCAGCAGAACGGTTGTATGCACCTCGCTGCCTTTCAACTGGGGCAGTGCTTCCATTGCACGCTTTGCATAAGGGTTCGTTGCGGCAGAAACCGAAAGGGCAATCAGCATTTCGTCTACGTGTAAGTTGGGGTTTTTGCTGCCCAAATAAGAAACTTTTAATTTTTGGATGGGTTCAATTGCTTCGGGGCTGATAATCTTCATTTCGTCCGGAATATCCGCCAAAGTTTTTAATGCGTTTAATATCATTGCGCTGGAACAGCCAAACAAACTGCCCGTTTTGCCGTAACACAGTCTGCCGTCAGGCAGTTCTACTGCGGCACAGTGGCATTTTTTCTTTTTTGCCATATCGCCTGCAAACACCGCACATGCGCGTTCGTCTACGTTAATTTGGTTTGCTTCCATTAGCAGGCGGATTTTATCCGATTCGGTACTTTCCTTATTTTCCCGCCGTTCGGTCATCAGGGCTTTGTAATACCTGCGGATAACTTCCTGTCTGGATGCTTCCCGAACCACTGCATCATCCGAAATAGCACAGCCTGCCATGTTTACGCCCATATCCGTAGGGGATTTATAGGGGGAAGTTTCCATAATCTGGCTGAAAATTGCGTTCAGAACGGGGAATATTTCCACATCGCGATTATAATTGACCGCAGGCTCGCCGTAGGCTGCCAAATGCCAGGGGTCTATCATGTTCACGTCCGAAAGGTCGGCAGTCGCCGCTTCGTACGCCACGTTTACGGGATGGTTTAAGGGTAGGTTCCAAACGGGGAAAGTTTCGTATTTTGCATATCCAACTTTTTGGCCGCGCAAATGTTCGTGGTACATTTGGCTTAAACAGGTTGCCATTTTTCCGCTTCCCGGTCCGGGTGCGGTTACAATTACCAGGTCCCTGCTGGTTTCCACATACTGATTTTTTCCAAAACCGTCGTCGCTTACAATATGTTTTACGTCGTGGGGGTATCCTTTGATGTGATAATGACGGTATACTTTGATTTTCAGTTTTTCCAAACGTTTTTGAAAGCGTTTTGCGGGTAAATTCGTTTCCGAAAACTGGGTCAAAACAATGCTACCCACGTATAAGCCGTAAGAACGGAAAACATCAATCAAACGCAGAACGTCCTGATCGTAAGTAATGCCAAGGTCGGCACGCATTTTGTTTTGCTCAATATCCGCACTGCTTATGGCAATTACAATTTCCGCTACGTCTTTCAGTTTGCAAAGCATTTTAATTTTGCTGTCGGGCGCAAAACCGGGCAGTACACGCGCAGCGTGATAGTCGTCAAACAACTTACCGCCAAATTCAATGTATAACTTGCCCCCAAAATCTTCAATGCGCTGCAAAATCTTTTCAGATTGCAATTCTAAATATTTTTCTCCGTCAAAACCGATTTTTTTCATTTCCGTTTAACCTTCAAAAGTTATATCTTATTTATTATAACACGGTTTTTCTTTTCTTGCAAGTTAAAAAGGGGAAAAGGCTCGTTTTTTGGGGAAAATATTTTTCCATAAAAGGGAATTACCACCCTTATAAAACTTGCGCGTGTGCGGAAAAAGTAGTATAATATAAAATGTGTATTAAAAATACAATAGTATGGGTATCACGCAGGGAACCTGCGCTCTAAGGAAAGGGGTAAAAAATATGCTTAGAAAACTGATGCGGAGTATTCGCGAATGTAAAAAATATACGTTGATAACTCCGTTGCTGATTATCGGGGAAGTGGTTATGGAAATTATGATGCCATTAACCATTGTTCGCCTGGTTGGCTATATCCGCGTTGCCACGGGTACGGGGTCTATGAAGTACGTAATTATTTGCGGCGTGCAACTGTTATGTATGGCGTTAATTTCCTTATTTTTTGGCGCGTTGGCAGGAAAAACCGCAGCAAAAGCATCTACGGGTTTTGCTAAAAACTTACGGCACGATTTGTTTGTTTCGGTGCAGAACTTTTCTTTTTCCAATATTGATAAATTTTCCACGTCCAGCTTAATCACGCGTATGACAACGGACGTAAACAACGTGCAGATGTCCTTTATGATGATTATCCGTACGGCGGTGCGTGCGCCCTTAATGATGATCAGTGCGATTATTGCGGCATTTTCGTTGCATCCCACGTTGCCTTGGCTGTTTGTGGTAGTTGTGCCTTTACTGGCATTTGCGCTGGGCATGATTATTAAAGTGGCAATGCCCCTGTTTAACCGCGTATTCAAAAAATACGACGCATTAAATGCGTCCATTCAGGAAAACGTAAAGGGCATGCGCGTAGTTAAGGCATACGTGCGCGAAGATTACGAATGTGAAAAGTTTAACACAGCTGCTAACGAAGTAAAAAAAGAATTTACCCGTGCGGAAAAAGTAGTTGCACTCAATCTTCCCGTAATGACCTTCTTTATGCACGTGAATATGCTGGTTATCGCCTTTTTTGGTGCAAAACTGATTATCGCTTGCGGGGGAGATACGGCTGTGCCCGGAGGAATCAACGTGGAAACGCTTTCCTCCCTTTTAACCTATTCCATGCAGGTTTTGATGAGCCTTATGATGTGCTCCATGATTTTCGTGCAAATTGCAATCAGTGTGGAATCTGCCCGCCGTATTGTGGAAGTTTTGGATGAAAAGGCGGAAATTGTTAGTCCTGCAAATGCGATAACCGAAATTGCAGACGGCAGTTTTGAATTTCAAAATGTTTCCTTTAAGTATCATAAAAACGCCGAAAACTTTGTACTTTCGGATATTAACCTGAAAATTGCATCAGGCAGCACCGTGGGAATTATGGGTGTAACCGGGTCGGCAAAAACTTCGCTTATCAACCTTTTGCCCCGGTTGTATGATGCAACCGAAGGTGCGGTATACGTAGGCGGAAAAAACGTAAAGGAATACGATATCGTTGCTTTGCGTGATGAAATTTCCGTAGTATTGCAAAAGAATTTGCTGTTTTCGGGTACGATAGCCGAAAACTTGCGTTGGGGAAATCCGGACGCAACGGATGAAGACTTAGTTGCCGCTTGCAAAATTGCACAGGCGGACGAATTTGTGCGTTCCTTCCCCGATGGATATCACAGTCATATAGAACAGGGCGGTTCCAACGTTTCGGGTGGGCAAAAACAGCGCCTTTGCATTGCGCGCGCTATTTTGAAAAAACCCAAAGTTTTGATTTTTGACGACTCCACTTCGGCAGTGGATACGAAAACGGACGCCCTGATTCGTAAAGGATTAAAGGAACAAATCCCGAATACCACAAAAATTATTATTGCGCAAAGGGTGGCTTCCGTAATGGATGCGGATGTAATTCTGATTATGGAAGGGGGTAAAATTGCGGCGCAAGGCACGCATGAGCAGTTAATGCAAACATACCCCCCTTACCGCGAAATGTACGAAGTGCAAAATCGCGCCGCGTTAAATAAAGAGGGGGGTGAAGCATAATGGCAGGACCCGGAATGAGAAGGGGGCCCGCAGGCGCGAAAATGCGCGCGCCCAAAGGCACCACGAAACGTTTAATAGGTATGTTGTTCAGGGAAAACAAATGGTATTTGATTGCTGTTGTTACCTGCTTAATTATTTGCTCCATTTGCAGTTCGGTTGGCGGTATTTTTATGAAGAACTTGTACGACGCGATTGAACTTGCCTTAAAAGATTATGCGGCAGGATGGAACCGGGTAATCACCTTAATTTGCATTATGATAGGGGTGTACGGCATCAATATCCTTTGTGGTTTTATCCACACCCGCTTAAACGCTATCGTAACGTATAAGTTTTTAACCGAATTGCGCAATAAAATGTTTATGCGCATGCAAAAACTTCCCGTAAGATACTTTGATTCGCACACGCACGGGGAAGTAATGAGTCATTATACCAATGATATTGACGTACTTTCTCAACTTGTTTCGCAAAGCATACCGCATCTGTTTCAGTCCGTTATTACCATTGCGGTAGTGTTCTGTACCATGGTGTTTTACAGCTTGTGGCTAACATTAGTTGTGTTGGTGGGCGTGTTTACCATGCTTGTCGTAACCAAAAAGATAGGGGGCAGAAGTGCAACGTTCTTTTTAGCTCAACAGCGCTCGGTTGCCGGTGTGGAAGGCTTTGTGGAAGAAGCAATGTCCGGGCAAAAAGTAATTAAAGTGTTCAATCACGAATCCGCCGCGATACAGGATTTTGACCGCGTGAACGGCGAATGGCGGGAAAACGCCTATAAGGCAAATAAATTTGCCAATATGCTGATGCCCATTTTGAATAATATCGGCAACTCGTTGTACGTTTTGGTTGCTTTTGTGGGCGGAACGCTGTTTGTATTAACGGCAGAGAAAAACGCAAATATTTCGTTAGAGGCGTTGTTTAGCAGCGGTTTTTCTTCGGCAATGAACGTGCTTTCCATTTCCGTTTGTATCTCCTTTTTGAATATGACCAAACATTTCGCTAACCAAGTCAGCCAAGTGTCTAACCAAATTAACGCTGTGGTTATGGCGCAAGCAGGCGCGGCACGGGTGTTCCAGATGATTGACGAATCCGAAGAAACGGACGAAGGTTACGTAACTTTGGTTAATGCCAAGTACGATGAAAACGGCAATTTAACGGAAACGGATCAGCGTACGGGTATTTGGGCGTGGAAGCATCCGCATAAAGCGGAAGGCACAGTAACCTATACGCGTTTGGCGGGGGATATTGTATTAGACCATGTGGACTTTGGTTATGTTCCCGAAAAAATCGTATTGCACGATGTATCGCTATACGCGAAACCCGGGCAAAAAGTTGCCTTTGTTGGCGCAACGGGTGCAGGAAAAACCACCATTACCAACCTTATTAACCGTTTCTACGATATTGCGGACGGAAAAGTAAGATACGACGGGATCAATATCAATAAGATTAAAAAAGCGGATTTACGCCGCTCATTAGGGATTGTTTTGCAGGATACCAACCTGTTTACGGGTACGGTTATGGAAAACATCCGGTTCGGCCGTTTAGACGCCACGGATGAAGAAGTATACGCCGCTGCCCGCCTTGCCAATGCGGATGATTTCATTCGCCGATTACCCAACGGCTATCAAACCGTATTAACTGCGGACGGGGCAAATCTTTCTCAAGGACAGCGACAGCTCCTTTCTATCGCGCGCGCCGCAGTAGCAGATGCTCCCGTAATGATTTTAGATGAGGCAACCTCCTCCATTGATACCCGTACCGAAGCGCTTGTGCAAAAGGGTACCGATCAACTGATGCAGGGAAGAACGGTATTTGTAATTGCCCACCGCCTTTCCACCGTACAAAATTCGGACGTAATCATGGTATTAGATCACGGCAGAATTATTGAACGCGGCACGCATGAAGAATTGATTGCCTTGAAAGGGAATTATTATCAGTTGTACACGGGCGCCTTCGAGCTAGAATAACGGCGGCTTATAACACGTCGCAATACTGTGTCAGCCGTCGCCCTTCGGAGCGTCGAATACGGCAAGTATACATCCGCCCCAAACGGCTCGGACTTCCTTGTCTTGCTCGGTTCTAATCCACCTTACAACAAAGCGAGCCTTGCATAACTCGCTTCTACCGCGTTTTTGAGTTTCGTAAGAGGAATGCTCCCTTCCAAAATCAGCGTTTGTCGTAAAGCCTGCCCTGCTTGCAGGGGAGGGGGACCGCTTGCGGTGGAGGGGTTGTGCTTGTTTCTCCGCTTTCTTTGTGTGGTAACATTGTTTGGTTCAAATCCGTCTTATAACAAAAAACCTTGCAAAACTTGCTTCTACCGCGTTTTACTTTATTTATTGAAACACTAAAAAAGCCCGCCGATTACGGCGGGCTTTTCATGATACATAAGTTTTATTTCAAGAAACCGCTTACGATTACTTCTTCGGCTTCTTTTTCGGTTAAGCCAAGCGTCATCAGTTTGGTTAGCTGTTCTCCTGCAATTTTACCGATAGCGGCTTCGTGTACCAGTTCGGCTTCCACGTTAGCGGCGGTCAGTTCGGGGATTGCCGATACCACGGCGTTATCCATCAAAATTGCGTCGCATTCGGTATGTCCGTGGCAAGGCGCGTTTCCGTTCATACGGGAAAGGAATTTTTGGCGGCTGTTCTCCTTGGCAACCGAGCGGGAAACGATATCTGCCGAAGCGCCTTCGCCGTTCAAATCCACCGTAAAATCCGTTTCGGCAAACTGACTGCCGTGCGTCATAATATTTTCGCGAACCAACAGGGTTGCGCCTTTTGCTGCCGTTGCCCTCGTTACGCGTACGGTAGAAGCAATCCCTTTAATTTGGGTGGTTTGCATTTCCATATGCGCGCCTTCTTCCAAGGTGATTTCGGTGGTGGGGTTCATTACGTTGTTGCTTTCCCCCGTGCCTTCGCCGTAGTGTTTTTCCACGTATAAAATTTTAGCGTTTTTTCCCACGTGAAAGGCGTGAATGCCGTCATGACGGCTAACCTCTGTGCCGCAGTTGTGAATCCCACATCCTGCAACAATTACCACGTCTGCATTTTCCCCAATGTAAAAATCGTTGTATACGCTTTCGGTAATGCCGCTTTGGGAAAGAATTACGGGAATATGCACGCTTTCGTTTTTAGTGTTCGGTTTAATAATAATATCAATGCCCGGCTTATCCGTTTTTTGTCCGATTTCCACGTTGGCGGATGAATTTCGTGCTTCCGCTTGTCCGTTTACACGGATATTGTACGCGCCTTCGGGGATTTTGTGAAGTCCGGCAATTTCTTTTAGAATATTCAGTTCAATTTTATCCATATTTCTATGCCCCCTTAATTCATTTTTTCGGTTAAGGTGGGGCAGGAATTGCTTTTAAGTAGATGGGGCAGCATATCTTCTTTCTTGCCCTCTCCCGTCAGTTTTCCGTCCGCAATCACCACAATTTTATCCGCAATGGAAAGGATGCGTTCTTGGTGCGAAATAATTAAAATATGCCCTTGAATTTCTCGGCTCATACGTTCAAAAACCGTAATCAGGCTTTGAAAACTCCAAAGGTCAATCCCTGCTTCGGGTTCGTCAAATACCGAAAGTTTTACGCCGCGCGCAAGAACGGTGGCAATTTCAATGCGTTTCAGTTCCCCCCCGGATAAACTGGCGTTGACTTCGCGCGAAACGTAATCGCGTGCGCAAAGCCCCACTTCGGAAAGATACTTGCAAGCATCCGCCGTGGTTAAAGGTTTGCCTTTGGCAAGGGAAATTAAATCGTGCACGGTAACGCCCTTAAACCGAACGGGTTGTTGAAAGGCAAAGGCAATACCCGCTTTTGCGCGTTCGGTAACGTTTAGATTCGTAATATCCACACCGTCCAAAATAATTTGTCCCGAAGTAGGCGTAATTATCCCTGCGATAATTTTAGCCAGGGTGGATTTTCCCCCTCCGTTTGGTCCGGTAATGGCGGTGAAATGTCCGTCTACGGTCAAAGATACGTCGTCTAAAATGCGTTTCGTAACCCCGTTTTCATTTACTTCATACGTAATATTTTTCAGTTCTAACATAATGTTTCCTTTTGGTTGGGATATTCCCTTGCGGTCATTATACCATACTTTATTTCCCTTTTCAAGCAAAAGCGCACGCAATTCGCCCCGAAAAGACAAATTTTTCTTTTTCAAAAGAAAAACGTTGACAATTCTATGCTTTTCCGTCTATAATAAAGAAAAAATTTTAAGGAGTTTTTCGTATGGATCGGGTACTTTGCGCAAGGGAATATTTTAAGGAAGGGTACAACTGTGCCCAGTCGGTGGCTATGGCTTTTTGTGATTTGTTTGGGGACCAGCCGCAATCGGTTGCCTGCGCGGTTTCGGCGTTCGGCGGCGGATTTTCTCGCATGCGCGAGGTGTGCGGGGCAGTAAGCGGTATTACTTACGTGGTAGGGCGTATGGAAGGCTATTCGGACCCACACAATCTTTCCGAAAAAAAGCGCGTGTACGGCATTACGCAAGAACTTCTTGCTGCGTTTGCACGCGAAAACGGCAGTATCGTTTGCCGTGAACTGTTAAGCCCTGTGGGTATTGTGGATGGGGATAGAAGGGGTAGACCGTGTGAAGAACTGGTGGCAAGTGCCGCGGCGCTACTTGCAGCACGCTATACGGTGCCCAAAAAAGAAAACTGCTGCAACGAATAAAAATAAAAAAACCGCGTGCTTATCCCTTTTTGGGGCATGCGGTTTTTTCTTGCCGAATCAAAGCATACGCTATCAAAAAAGGGGGTGCGTATGCTGGAATTATTGTTGTTTTTATTTGGAAAACTTGCCTTTTTTACGGGTATGGTGCGGGGGAAATGTGCCTTTCCGCCCCCGCTTTCCCCCGAAGAGGAGGAAAATTGCCTTAAAAAATATCACGAAGAAGGGGATGAGTCCGCACGCCATAAACTGATAGAGCATAATTTAAGGCTGGTGGCGCATATCGTGAAAAAGTACGCCGGTTCTTACGAAACGGACGATTTAATTTCGGTAGGCAGTATTGGCTTAATGAAGGCGGTTTCCACCTTTCAAGCAGGTAAGGGTACTTCGCTTGCCACTTTTGCGGCGCGTTGCATTGAAAACGAGATTTTAATGCTGTTTCGCGCCAACAAAAAATATAAAAACGAAGTATCTTTGATGGAGCCCGTAGGCACGGATAAGGATGGGAATGAACTGACCTTAATGGAAATTTTAACGGGCAACGAAGAAAGTGTGTTTGAACAGGTAGATACACGCATTTCTGCACGGAAAATTATGGCAAAAATGAAAGAAGTCTTGTCCGAAAGGGAGTATAAAATTTTAGTGCTGCGTTTTGGGCTGAACGGAAATCCTCCCATTCCGCAAAGAGAAGTTGCTGCCTTGCTGAAAATATCCCGTTCGTATATTTCGCGTATTGAGAAAAAAGCGGTGGAAAAACTGCGGAAAATTGCCGAAACGTAAAATTTTTTAGAAAAAAACGTCCCCGTTTGCAACTTGCAAACGGGGACGTAATTATTTGTTTGTTCTTTCTATAAGAAAGAAAACTTACTTTTACGCTAAAAATTCCTGCATCAAATTTACACCGCTTTCCACAAAAACGCCGCTGCTTTTTGCACCTTCTTCGTCATAAGAAAAAGCGTTGTCTTTTTCTGCGTTGCTTTTATAAATCAGGAAAGGAACGGGGTCCGAGCAATGCGTTTTAATTGCAATGGGCGTGGGGTGATCGGGTGCAATCAAAAGGGTAAAATCTTCTCCTGCCGCACGCAGTTTTTCCACTATGGTTTTGATTACCACACGGTCAATTTCTTCAATGGACCAAATCTTGTGTTCCAAATCGCCTTGGTGTCCGCATTCGTCGGGCGCTTCCATATGTAAATAAACAAAGTCTAAGCCGCTTAGCAGTGCGTCTGCGCACGCATCCGCCTTGCCTTGAAAGTTGGTGGTGTAGTTGCCCGTGATATTGGGAACTTCAATTACCTTCATATTTGCCAAAATGCCTACGCCGCGGATTAGGTCAACTGCGGAAATTACACCGCCCTTTAACCCACGTAATTCTTCAAATGCGGTAAGCATGGGTTTGGTGCCTTCTCCCCAAAACCAAAGGGAGTTTGCAGGGCGCTTACCTTCCTTTACCCGTTGCACGTTATAAGGGTGTGCGGAAAGCAATTCGTGCGATTTTTTCATCAAAGCAAGCAATTCTTCTCCGTAAATCCCTTTGGGTAAATGTTCTTTTATCGGTTTATCCGAAATATCGTGGGGTGGGGTTAAATCGTTGCCGATTTTTCCGTTGTCAATTACCAAACAATGGCGATAGGAAACCCCTGCGTACAGGGAAAACCGTTCGTTTTCCAAATGGGGTTTTAAGTATTCAATCAGCATGCGTGCATCTTCGGTATGAATTTCGCCCGCGCTGTAATCCACCATGGTTTTATCTTCGTACGCGCCCCCTTCCGAAAGGGTAACCAAATTTGCGCGTAAAGTGGTATCCGTGGGTTTTAAGTCAATGCCGATGGAAACTGCTTCCAACGGACTTCTGCCCGTATAATAAATTTTGGGGTCGTAGCCCATTACCGAAAGGTTGGCAACGTCGCTGCCCGGCTTCATCCCGTGGGGAACGGTACGGCAAAGCCCAACTTTACCGCGCGCCGCTAAAGCGTCCATGTTCGGCTTTTTTGCCACTTGCAAGGGGGTTTTGCCGCCTAAAACGGGGATGGGGTAGTCTGCCATACCATCACATAAAATTACCGCGTATTTCATAATTCAAACTCCTTATATCGTCAGTTTATCGCTTAAAATCTTTGTATTTGGGGTCCTTTCGCAAATCCCAGTCAATGGGGGATACGCCCAGTTTTAGTAATATTTCGTTCGTGCGGGAAAAATGCTTACATCCAAAAAAGTTGCGTGCGGAAAGGGGGCTGGGGTGCGCACATTCCAAAACAAAATGCTTATTTCGGTCAATCAATCCCTTTTTCGCCCTTGCGGGGTTCCCCCAAAGCAAGAACACAACGGGCTGTTGCCTGTCAGAAAGTTTTTTGATGATGGCATCCGTTAAAATTTCCCAATTTCTACCGCGGTGGCTATTCGCTTGCCCCGCGCGAACGGTTAAAACGGTGTTTAACAGTAATACCCCTTGTTTTGCCCAGTATTCCAAGCATCCGTAATCGGTGGGGTTTTCAATCCCCAGGTCGGTTTTCATTTCCTTGTAAATATTTAGCAGGGAAGGGGGCGGTTGTATGCCCGGTTGCACCGAAAAGGAAAGCCCGTGCGCTTGCCCTTCATTGTGATATGGGTCTTGCCCCAAAATCACTGCCCGCACTTCGTTAAAGGGGGTGTAACGCAAAGCGTTATAAATATCAAACATGGGGGGATATACCGTTGTTTCGGTGTATTCTTTTTTCAGAAAAGAACGCAGGGCTTGATACCAATCCGAAGAAAATTCTTCGCTTAAAACTTCATCCCAACCGCCGCCGATAGGTTTCATCATCCGTTCCCCTTTATTTTTTTTCATTGTAACACACGCGCGTGAAAAATGCAAATGCTTTTCGGGTGCGAAATGCAAATTTTTTTATAAAATTAAAATTTTATGAAAACCCTCAAAATGGTTGTCTACACAACCAAAATATGGGATAAATTATGTTATACTGCCTATACTAAAAAAATATGGACGGACTAAAATTATGAAGAAAACTAATTTAGGAACCAAACTGCTTTCCGTACTTGCGCTCTGCGTAATTGCGATTACTTCGCTTACCTTTGCCGGGTGCGGTAAAAACCCCAAAGAAATTGCAATTTATATGCCCGACGGCGCACCTGCCTTGGCGTTTGCCAAGTTGATGCACGAAGATAACCAGCTGGGCGAAAAAACAACCTATACGGTAGTGGGTTCCAGCAATATCGGCGCAACGGTTGCAACCGAACAGGCTTCGGTGGCTTTAATGCCCGTGAATGCTGCGGCAAAACTGTGCGGAACGGGGGATAAATATAAAATTCTTTCGGTAAACACGCACGGCAACTTGTATTTGCTTGGCAAAGAAGTGATTACGGACGTACAAGCCTTAAAAGGCAAAAAAATCGGCGTTGTAAACCTTGCTAACGTGCCCGGGCTTACCTTCCGTGCCATTCTTGCAAATAACGGGATTGCGTACACGCAGGATGAATCCGCACATACCTTAGAAAACGTATACTTAAAGGGTCTTGCGCCCGAACAGGTCGCAGGATTTTTGAATGCGACAGACGGTACGAAAATGGATTACGTGGTTGCGCCCGAGCCGCAGGTTAGTAAAGTAACCACCGCTGCGCCCGTAATTAAAAACGTAATGTCCCTACAAACCCTTTGGGGGGAAGACGCGTATCCCCAAGCGGTTCTTGTGGTAAAAAAAGAACTTGCGCAAGATACTGCGTTCTGTAACAAATTATTAAACGCCCTTACCGAAAGCGCAACGTGGGTAAAAACCAACGGGCAAGCCGCTTACACTGCAATTGCCGGCCACACGGCGGAAGGGTATTCCACCACCTTAAACCCTGCGGTATTAACCGAAAACGCCATTACGGGTTGCAATATTAAGGTAGTAAAAGCAAACGAAATGAAGTCGGTAATCGTAGATTATCTTGCCAAAATTATGGCGGTAGAACCCACTTCGGCTGCTACCGTTTCGGATAATTTCTTTTTATAAGGAGTAGCATTGCGTAATAGGAAAGGAAAACAAATACTGTCAGCGGTTTTATATCCTGCGGTCATACTGGTTATAGCCTTGGGGCTGTGGGAAATTGCCGCAGTTTTAGGGGGAAGCGAATTTATTTTCCCTTCGGTGGAAAGCACGCTAAAAGCCTTTATTTCCCTTTTAGGGAAAGGGGATACTTACGCGGTGCTTTGGGGCTCGGTTTTTCGCACCTTGATTTCGTACGGAGTCAGCGTTCTTCTTGCGCTTATCTGTATGCTCGTTAGCGTGCAAAATCAGCACTTCCGCAAAATGATTACCCCCGTGGTAAACGCTCTTCGCGCCCTTCCTACCATGGCGGTAACTTTAATTCTTGCCATTTGGGCGGGCCCAAGACTTGCGCCCGTTATCGTTTCTTTGCTTGTGATTATGCCAACCGCGTACGCTTCCTTTTACGAAGGGGCGGCAGCGATAGAAAAGGACGTGCTTTCCATGGCGCAAATTGACGGGGCAACGAAAAAGGATTTAGCCTTGCGTTTTACCTTACCCCTTTCGGTTATTTACAGCCGCAGGTCGGTATCCGCAACGCTTGCCTTAAACTTAAAACTGATGGTGGCGGCAGAAACCTTGGCAGGTACGGCACGTTCTATCGGGCACAGTATGATGCTTTCTTCCATATATTTTGAAACGGCTACGCTGATGGCGCTAACCGTAATCACCGTATTTTTATCCTTGCTTATGCAATGGGGAATGTACCGATTGCTGGTGCTTATTACCCCTTCCACAGGGGAATAGAAAACGGGCAAAATTTCTAAAACAAAAAGGGCAACCGCGAAAACGGTTGCCCTTTTCATTGTGTGATTTTAATCCAGCATAACGTCTACGCCACTGGGGGTGTAGATAAATATTTTGGGCTGAATTTCATACATGGAGCCGCCCAAAGCAATAATGGCTCCGCTTAAAATATCGCTGACGCGTTGTGCGGTGCTTTCCTTAATTTCGTCTAAATGGACGATTGCAGAAGCGTTTTTGCGCAAGCGTTCCACAATCTCCACCACCTCGCTGTAACTTTTCGGACGATAAACGGCTACGCCGCCGGGCGTGTGTTCTAAGGGGTGATGCTGTTCGTGTTTTGCGGTTAGGTCGTCAAACTCGCGTTCTGCTGCAGCGTTTCTAGTTAATCTGTCAAAAATACTCATAAGTAATTTCTCTCCCCAAATAAAATTCTGCCAAGGCGGATTTCGTTGGATCCGCACGCAATGGCAATTTCGTAATCGCCGCTCATGCCCATGGATAGGGTGGTAAAGCGTACGTTTTTACTGTTTTCGTATGTGGCTTTCAGTGTATCGTATGTGGCGCGCACGTTGGTACAAATTTCGGTCAAAAGGGCAGTATTCTCTGTTTCGGGCAGAACCGCCATAAGTCCGCAAACCGTAATGCCGGGCAGGTTGGCGGCGCGTTTTACCGCGTCGGGAATTTCTGCCAAAGCGTATCCGCCTTTGCTTTCTTCGTTTCCGCCGTTGACTTCTAGTAAAATACGGGTGTTTACACCCGCTTTTGCACTGCGCTTGGAAATTTCATTCAGCACGTCGTCGCGGTCTACCGATTCAATCATATCCACTTTGCCAATCAAATATTTTACTTTGTTGGTTTGCAGCCTTCCGATAAAGCGGTAGGGAATACCGTGGGCGGAAACTGCTTCGTACTTCGCGGTAAATTCCTGCGCGCGGTTTTCACCCATAACGGTTACGCCTTTTTGGAATACGGCAATAATTTCTTCGGCAGTGCGCGTTTTGCTTGCGCCAAGAACCGTTACTGTTTCTCCTTGCGGGTTCACGGTTATTTTTTCTAAAACAGATTGAACGTTACACATAAAAATATCATACCCCTTTTCCAATGGTTTGTCAAGTATTTTATAAAAAAACGGATGGGGAGTGCAAATGCGCACGCGTACGCGTAAATAATTTCGTAACTTTACGTAAAATTATAGACAAAAATCCAAAAAGGTGGTATACTATACTGCGTATTATATTTTTTCGGACGGATAGGAGTAAGTATGGAAAACACGCAAGAAAACGTAATTACGCAGCAGTCATCGGAACAAGGCTGGATACCCGCCATTCCCTTACGCGGCACGGTTGCCACGGTTGGGGGAATTACCACCATTGAAGTAGGCAGGGAAAAATCCGTTGCCGCTGTGAAAAGCGCACTGAACGGGGACGGGCGCATTTTCTTTGTTGCGCAAAAAACGGACGAAACCGAAGCCCCTACACTTGCAGACTTACATGCAGTGGGTGTAATTGCTAAAGTTAGCCCCAATATCGGCAAAGGCAGGGGAAATAATATCCGCATCACTTTTGAAGGGCTTACCCGTGCGGATTTACTTGCATTTTCTTCGGACGGGGCGTTTTTCGGGGCGCAGGTTAATCCGCGTGCGGATATAAAAGGGAATGCGGAAGAAACCGCGGTTGCCTTGCACATGGCAAAATCTGCGTTAAAAAAATGTCCGCAAAACCCTATGGGAATGTTACCCGACGATATGCTGAAAGCCGTGCAGACCGAAGATGCGGAAAAATTCGTTTATTACGTTCTTCGTAAATTGAACTTACGCAGGGATGATAAGCAAAAGGTTTTAGATAAGGATACGGATGCTGAAAAACTGATTTCCCTTTGCGCGGCATTGGAAACCTTTTTATCCATTGTGGAACTGGAAAAGAAAATCGGGGAAGAAGTCAAAAAAAATATAGACGAAAACCAAAAAGAGTATTTTTTAAGAGAGCAAATTCGCGCCATTCATACCGAACTTGGGGATGACGAGGCGGAGAATGAAAAAATCATTCAACAAATCAAAGAAAAAAAGATGCCCGAAAACATCCGTGAAAAGGTGCTAAAAGAAATGGCGCGTTTGGATAAAATGCCCCCTTCCGCCCCCGAAAGCACGGTCATCCGTAATTACGTGGATTTGGTTTTGGAACTTCCCTTTGGGGAAAGCACGCAGGATAACTGCAACTTAATTCACGCCGAACAAGTGCTGAATGAAGACCATTTCGGTTTGGAAAAGGTGAAAGAGCGCGTGATTGAATATTTGGCAGTTCACGCTTTAACGGGAGAACTGAAAGGGCCGATTCTTTGTTTTGTAGGTCCTCCGGGGGTTGGTAAAACCTCTATTGCCCGATCTATTGCGCGTGCACTTGGCAGAAAATTCGTTCGCATGAGTTTGGGCGGATTGAAGGATGAAGCGGAAATCCGTGGGCACAGAAGAACGTATATCGGTGCAATGCCGGGCAGAATTATTTACGAACTGCGTTCGGCAAAAACCAACAATCCCGTGTTTCTATTAGACGAAATTGATAAAATTTCTTCGGATATGCGCGGCGATCCCGCATCCGCACTTTTGGAAGTGTTAGACCCCGAACAAAATTCCACTTACCGCGATCGGTATTTGGAGGAGGAGTTTGACCTTTCCAACGTGATGTTTGTTTGTACGGCAAATACCTTGGATACCATTCCTGCGCCCCTTCGCGACCGCATGGAAATCATTGAACTTTCGGGCTATACTACCGAAGAAAAGGTGCAAATTGCAAAAAAATATCTGCTTCCCAAAAAATTAAAAGAACACGGGTTAACGCAAACTGCCGTAAAAATTACGGACGGGGCATTCCGCCGTATGGCAGAAGAATACACGGCAGAAGCCGGCGTTAGAAATATGGAACGCACGGTTGCAGACGTATGCCGCAAGTATGCGGTAAAACTTGTAAAGAATCCCAACTTATCCGAAACCACGGTTACCGAACGCAGTTTGGAAGGGTATTTGGGAAAACCCAAATATACGCTTTCGGATGCCTTGAAAAAGGACGGTGTTGGGGTTTGCAACGGCTTGGCATGGACTGCCTTTGGCGGCGTTACCTTGGAAGTGGAAGTGAACTTAATGCAAGGCAAAGGGGATTTGAAACTGACGGGTAGTTTGGGGGACGTAATGAAGGAATCCGCCCAAGCGGCGCTTTCTTATCTGCGTGCGAATGCGGAAACGTTTGGCATTGATCCCTCACGCTTTGAAAAAACGGATATACACATGCACGTACCTGCGGGTGCAACCCCTAAGGACGGGCCTTCTGCCGGAATTACCATTGCAACCGCCCTGTACTCCGCTTTTACGGGTAAAATGGTGAAAAAGTCGGTGGCTATGACGGGGGAAATTACCCTGCGCGGCAGGGTGCTGCCCATCGGCGGATTAAAAGAAAAGGCTCTTGCGGCAATCCGCAGGGGTATTACTACCGTAATTGCGCCCAAATCCAACGAAAAGGATATGGAGGAAATTCCTGCGTATTTGCAGAAAAAAGCGGAATTTGTTTTCGTGGAGGAGGCGGAAGAAGTGTTCCGCATCGCCACCTACGGGGATACGGTATGCTAAAAATTACAAATGCGGAATTTATTACCTCCGCAGCGGATGAAAAGGGCTTTTTGAAAAGCGAAAAACCCGTAATTGCGGTTGCGGGAAAATCCAACGTAGGGAAATCCACCTTTATCAATATGCTGGCAAACCGCAACAAACTTGCCAAAACCAGTAACACGCCCGGGCGTACCCGTTTGGTCAATTACTTTGATTTTGGGGAATTTGTTTTGGCGGATTTGCCGGGGTACGGTTTTGCGCAGGTCAGTAAAATCGAAAAGGAAAAATGGGGAAAAACCATGGATGCGTTTTTTGCGCGTCAACAGGGGATAGCCCACGTGTTGTTGCTTGCGGATATTCGCCATAATCCCACGGCGGAAGATTTGCAAATGGCAAGTTTTTTACATCATTATACAATCCCGTTTACCGTGGTTTGCAATAAATCGGATAAACTGGGAAAAACGCGGATTAAACCCCGTGCCAAGGAAGTAGCAAACGCTTTTGCACTTGGCGAAGGAAACGTGATTGCCATTTCGGCGGAAAAACGCGTTGGCACAGAAAAAATTTTGGCATTACTTTCGGACGTTCTTGTTCGGTATTATCAGCCATCCTATGTGGAAGAGGAGGAGTGCAATGTTTGAAATTGTGGAAAAGGTGGTATTAAACCCCACAGTTATTAAAATTTCGGTTTTAGCACCCAGGGTTGCAAAAAAAGCAAAAGCAGGGCAGTTTATTATCCTGCGCGCCAGCGCGGATGGGGAGCGGATTCCTTTGACGGTAGCAGATTGCAATTTAGAAAAAGGAACGGTTACCGTTATTTATCAGGTGGTGGGTGCTACCACCATGCAACTTGCCGCACTGAACGTTGGGGATAGTTTGCCCGACTTTGTAGGTCCTTTAGGTGAGCCAACCGAAGTGGAAGGATTGCAAAAGGTTGCCGTTGTGGGCGGCGGCGTAGGCTGTGCGATTGCTTATCCCGTGGCAAAAGCATTAAAACAAGCGGGGGCTACGGTTCATTCCATCGTTGGTTTTCGCAATCAGGATTTAGTGATTTTGGAACAAGAATTTCGGGCGGTCAGCAATAAATACGTTCTTATGACGGATGACGGTTCCGCAGGGGAAAAAGGCTTGGTTACCAACGCTTTGGAACAACTGATTCTCAGTGGGGAAAAGTATGATCGCGTAATCACCATCGGACCGTTGGTTATGATGAAATTTGTTGCCGCGCTTACCAAAAAATATGAAATTCCTACGGTTTGCAGTATGAATCCCGTAATGATTGACGGTACGGGGATGTGCGGCGGTTGCCGTTTAACCGTGGGCGGAAAAGTAAAATTTGCCTGTGTGGACGGCCCGGATTTTGATGCCCACTTGGTGGATTTTGACGAAGCGATTGCAAGGAGCCGTTTTTACGGAGAGCATGAAACCCGCGCCAGGGAAATTGCTTGCAATTTGCTGAATAAGGAGGTGCGGTAAATGGCTGATATGAAATTAGAACGGGTAGAAATGCCCGCGCAAGACCCTTGCGAACGTGCGCAAAACTTTGAAGAAGTTGCCCAAGGATATTCGTTAGAACAAGCGATGGCAGAAGCCACCCGATGCTTAAACTGTAAGAACAAGCCTTGCGTTGCGGGATGTCCCGTAAACGTGCAAATTCCCGAATTTATTGCCTTGGTTGCAGCGGGGGATATGGAAGGTGCCTATCAAAAAATTGCAGAAACATCCACCCTTCCGGCAGTGTGCGGCAGGGTATGTCCGCAAGAAAAACAATGCGAAGGAAGATGCGTACGCGGTATAAAATCCAAGCCCGTGGCTATCGGTAATTTGGAACGTTTTGTTGCCGATTGGCACAATTCCCATTATGCGTCCGCAGCCCCGGATATCAAAAAGAACGGGGTAAAAGTGGCAGTGGTAGGATCGGGTCCTGCAGGGCTTACCTTTGCAGGGGATATGGCAAAAAAAGGGTATGACGTTACGGTGTACGAAGCACTGCATAAAGCAGGGGGCGTTTTATCTTACGGAATACCCGAATTTCGTTTGCCCAAAGCCGTTGTAAAGCGCGAAGTAGATAATTTGATAAACATGGGTGTTCGTGTGGAAACCAACACGGTGGTAGGAAAAACCGTTATGCTTTCCGAACTGATGGAAGAAGAAGGTTTCCGCGCGGTATTCGTTGGTTCGGGTGCAGGGCTTCCCAGATTTATGAATATTCCCGGGGAAACCTTAAACGGGGTACTTTCCGCAAACGAATTTTTAACGCGCATCAATTTAATGAAAGCGTATGAAGAAAATGCAAAAACTCCCGTCCTTCACGCCAAAAAAGTGGCTGTTGTGGGGGGTGGCAACGTGGCAATGGATGCGGCAAGATGTGCACGCCGATTGGGCGCGGAAGTAACCGTGGTTTATCGCCGTGGAGAAGATGAACTGCCTGCAAGAAAGGAAGAAGTTTTGCACGCCAAGGAAGAAGGAATTATCTTCTCCTTGCTGACCAACCCTGTGGAAATTTTAGGGGATGATAAACGGAACGTTACGGGAATGAAGTTAATCCGTATGGAACTTGGCGAGCCGGACGAAAGGGGTAGAAGAAGCCCCGTGCCCGTGGCAGATTCCCAGTATGAAATGGAAACCCAAGCGGTGATTATTGCCGTGGGTACTTCGCCCAATCCTTTGCTTAAAAAGACCACGCAAGGTTTGGAAACACAAAAGTTTGGCGGTATTGTGGCGGATGCGGAGGGTAGAACTTCTATTCCGTTCGTCTATGCCGGGGGAGATGCGGTAACGGGTGCTGCAACCGTAATTTTGGCTATGGGTGCCGGAAAGGTAGCGGCAGCGGCGGCGCATGCGGATTTATTAAAAGCGGGTATCGTGCAAGAATAATGCCGCTTATAAAAAATTTCAAAAGCCTTGCGGGAATATCCGTTTGGCTTTTTGTGCGTAATTTAGCAAAAAGAAATGCGCGGGGCAACCCGCAAAGGGGGTAAAAACTTTGCGTGAACTTCCCGAAGTGGAGGCGATTATTCGCGGTTATATTACGGCGCTTGGTCAGGAAATCCAAGCGTTAAAAACGGCAAGCGTAAAGAAAACGCCCCTTTTTAACGGAATCCTTTTAAGTAAGGATGAAGAAGAATTTTTGTATCGTTTTGAAACGGAAACGGAGCAGTTTTTGTGTGATGGAACCCCCGTAACCGTATTTACCGCAGGTAAGTCTGTGCAAGGCAGCGTGGTGGAGGCAAACGGCTTTGACCTTCTTCTTGCTTTGCCTAACGAAATAGACGTAATGAATGCCGAACTTTCGGCGGCGCCCTGGTTCTTGTTGCAAGATTTGTGCGGTAAATTGGAACGCTTAATCAAAACTTCGTATGAGGACGAACTGTATGCAATGCTGATTGAAAAGCGCAAGGAAGGGGTAGTAGAAAACGGAAAAATCGTTACGGGGCAGCAGGCTGCTTTTCGCGCTTCGCAAACCCGCCCCATCACTTTTCTTTGGGGGCCGCCGGGAACGGGAAAAACCTATACCTTGGCAGAGATTGCGTACGCTTATTATAAAAAGGGGATTCCAACGCTGATTTTATCACACAGCAACGTGGCGGTGGATTGCGCCCTTGTGGAACTGGAAAAACGTCTAACGCGTGCGGATGAAGGAAAGGTTTTGCGCTACGGCAGACATAGAAAAAAGGAGATAGAAAAGGGGAAAATTACCCTTTCTTCGTATGAACTTGCCTTAAAAACGGACGAGGCGTTGAAAAAAGAGCAGGAGCGTTTGTTAAAAGAGAAAAAAACGGTAACTTTTTCGGGTTCTGCGGAACTGGAAAAACAGCGTTTTGCCTTCCGAAGAAGGGTCGCCGAACGGGAGGACGCCTTGCTTGCATCCGCTACGGTGGTGGGCGCAACGTTATCCCGTGCTGTAATTTCGGAAGTATTAAGTAAACGCAAATTCGGCGCGGTTTTGATTGATGAAGCCAGTATGTGCTTTGTTCCGCAAATTCTGTACGCCGCATCTCTTGCAACGCGCAGGTTGGTGGTTGTGGGGGATTTTCGGCAACTGCCACCCATTGTGCAGGACCCCTTTGCCAAGCAATCCTTGGGGCAGGACGTGTTCCGTTTTTTGCAGTGTGTAAAAGGAAAAAATGTAAGTTATCATCCGTGGCTTGTAATGTTGAACGAGCAGCGGCGGATGCATCCCGATATTGCGGAATTAATTTCCGAACAGGTATACGGGGGTCTGCTTTCCACGGCAAACGGCGTGGAAGAATTGCGTGCGGAACTTGGGGAACTTTTGCCTTTTCGGGGCTATGCAAGCGCGCTTTTGGATATCGGTAATACCTTTAACGTGTGCGCACGGACGGAGGACGGTTCGCGTTTCAACGTTCTGTCTGCCATCATTTCCTTTCAACTGGCGTTACACGCGGCAAAAGGGGGGAACAGTGTGGTGCTTGTTGCACCCTACGTTGCACAGGTTCGGTTGTTTCGCGCCCTTTTATCCGATTTTCCCTGCGAAAATATCACGGTTTCTACCGTGCATCAATTTCAGGGCAGTGAAACGGACGTGGTTATTTTTGATACGGTGGATTTTTTGCGCCAACCCAAAGCCGGATATTTGCTTTCGCAGGAAAGTGAAGAAAATGATGTGGCTTTGCGCCTGTTAAATGTTGCGGTAACCCGTGCGCGCGGAAAGTTCGTACTGGTTACGAATGCCCGATATTTTGCCGCACGGCTACCCGAAAATGCAACTTTGCGCAATTTAATTTCGCATCTTGTTTTGCGCGAGCGCGCGTTTTTCCCCGAAGATACGCGGGAACTGTTTGACGGGGTATGTATTCCCGTGCTGCAAACGGAGATGTTTCCAAAGGAATCCCCCGTTTTTGAAAACGAATTTGGCAGCGCTTTGGACGCGGTAGAACGCGCAAAAAAAGAAATTGATTTGTTTTTGCCCGATACGGACGGGGAAGAATGGCTGTTGCAGAACTTAAAAAAGAGCCTAAGTGATGCAAAAAACAGGGGCGTATGCGTTCGGGTATACGCGGAAAATACACAGCGTGTTTCGGGGGATTTTCCCACTGCAAAATACGCAAGTGCGGCAATGTTTCCCTTGTTGATTGCGGATGGAAGAACCCTTTGCTACAATCCCTTGGGTGCAAAAAAATGGCTTGCCGCAGGGCACGTTTCGCCCACGCCGCTTGCGATTACTTTGCGCGCAGGAAAGTTGATTGAAACCTTAAAAGCACTGCTGTTTTCGGTGGAAAAACGGGTGGAGCACACCCAAAAAACCGAACTGTTCGGCTTAAAGCAGGATGCCGTTTCGGATAGTGAAATTACGGGAAAAACCGCTTACACTGCGTATGCGTACTGTAAGGATTTTTCTTCTGACCGGGGCATAGAGGGATATTTTACTTTTTTGAATTTATTGAAAAAGCGCTTTGCTTTCCGTTTTGTAAAAACTGCCTTAGGTGCGGAATGTTGTTTTTCTGCCGAGGATATTTGGCAAAACTTTTTTTTATCGGATGCGGAACTTTCTTTCCGTATTCACAGCGAACATATACAAACACTTACCGAATTAATCTCCGCCGCAAATAACCGTTTTGGCGGAAAGGATAAGCAATGATAGAAAAATACGTATCACAACTGAATCCCGAACAGGAAAAACCCGTTAAGGATACCGAAGGCGCAGTTTTGGTTATTGCGGGTGCAGGTAGCGGAAAAACCCGTGTTCTTACCACCCGTATTGCATATATCGTGGAAACGCTGGGCGTTTCGCCCGACCGCGTGCTTGCCATTACGTTTACGAATAAGGCAGCCAACGAAATGAAGGAGCGGTTGGAAAAAATGGATGTTCCCACGGATGGAATGTGGGTTTGTACCATTCACTCCATGTGCGTTAGAATTTTACGCCGAGAAGCCGCTGCCTTGGGCTTTGACGGTAATTTTTCCATTTATAGCGAGCAGGATAGGGAACGGGTGATTAAACGCATATTAAAAGATGCGGAAGTTCCCGAAGAAAGTCGGGAAAAAATGTTCAAGTCCACCAAATTCCATATTGCAGAAGCAAAAACCAAGGGATATACCCCCAGGGAATATGCCGAGGAACACGCGGACGAGGATCGTATTGGGGAAATTTGCCGCTATTTTACACAGTATGAAGAAGAATTGAAAAAATCCAACGCGATGGATTTTGACGATTTATTGGTACATACCGAACGGTTGCTTGCATCCAGTGAAAAAGTGCGTAAAAAATACGCAGAACGGTTTTTATACGTGCACGTAGACGAATTTCAGGATACCAACGCGGTGCAATACCGCATTGTAAAACATTTGGTTTCGGTGCATGGCAACTTGTTTGCCGTGGGGGATGACGACCAAAGTATTTACGGCTGGCGGGGTGCGGAAATTAAGAACATTTTGGGCTTTCCCAAAGATTTTCCCGGGGCAAAAGTATATAAACTGGAAAGAAATTACCGTTCTACGTCAAACATCTTAAACGTTGCTAACTGCGTGATATCCGAAAACACCCAAAGAAATCCCAAGGAACTTTGGACGGAAAACGGCAAGGGATCGGAAGTCGTTGTACAAATCAGCAGGGACGAAAATGCGGAATCCCGTTTTATTGCCGCGAATATCCGCCGTGCTTTGGATAACGGTGCAAGCCCTGCGGATTTTGCCGTGCTTATGCGCGTAAACGCCCTTTCGCGTACGGTGGAACAGGAATTTGCCAACTACGATATTCCTTACCGCGTTTACGGGGGTTTTAAGTTCTTTGAAAGAAAGGAAATTAAGGATTTATCCGCATACCTTCGCATCTTAAACAATCCTTTGGATAACGAAGCGGTGCTGCGTGTTCTCAACGTGCCCAAACGCGGAATCGGGGATACAACGGCGGATAAATTGCTTGCTTACGCCAACGCTTACGGATTATCCGTGTTTGATGCGGTTATGGAAGCAGACGGCACGGGAATTGGTGCCGCCACGGTAAAAAAGGTGTCCGATTTTGGTAAACTGATTCGTTCCTTAATGATAAAAATGCACACCCTTTCTTTAACCGAACTTGTAAAAGCGGTGATAGAAGATACGGCGTTTTTATCCCAATTTAATGAAAATACCGAAGAGGACGAAAATAAAAAGGAAAACGTATACGGCTTTTTGGCGGCGGTACAGGAATTTGAACACGTAAACGAAGGGGCAACCTTGGCAGATTACTTAAACTCCATCACGCTATCTGCGGATACGGACGAACTGGGTGTAACCGAAAGCGTTTCGCTTGCAACCGTGCACGCAGTGAAAGGCTTGGAATTTAAGACGGTGTTCTTAATCGGGCTGGAAGAAAGTTTATTCCCCGTCAGTCGGGCAATGGATAGCACTGCGGAAATGGAAGAAGAACGTAGACTGATGTACGTTGCCATTACCCGTGCCAAGCAAAATTTATGTTTGTGTTCGGCGGAAACCCGATATTTGCACGGTTCGCGCAGCGGATATTCACGTTCGCGTTTCTTAAAGGAATGTGTGCCTGCACTTGCCGAACGAGAGGCAAGAAAACTTGCCGGGCAAACCTATTCGGCGTACAGTGCGTATAACGAAAAGCGCAGTTCCCCGTATCAAAATTCTTTTGGAAAAACAGGGAATTTACAGCGTGTAACCGTACCTGAAAATAAAGAACCGCAATTTAATCCTTCGGATTATTTCGGTGCAAAAAACACGGTGGTAAAACCCACGCAAAAAACCGCTTTTACTTCGGGTTGTCGCGTTGTACATCCCAGATTTGGAGAAGGTACCGTAATAGAAGTAAAGGATGGACCCAACGGGGGTACTGTAACCGTGGCATTCCCAGGCGCGGGGATAAAGACGTTGGCGGTTGCCATTGCGCCTCTAAAAAAACTGTAAGGTAAAACTATGAAAGAAATGAGAGAGTTGATTGATATTCTTAACCGCTACGGTTATGAATATTACGTTTTGGATAATCCTTCGGTTTCGGATAGGGAGTACGATAAACTGTACGATAGGCTGGTTGCTTTGGAAAAAGAAACGGGGGTGGTAGAACACGATTCTCCTACACGCAGGGTAGGGGGAGAGCCCCTTTCCGCTTTTAGCAAACACGAACATATCCAGCCTTTATATTCCTTGGATAAAGCCGTAACCGAACAGCAAATTCGCGATTTTTGCTCCCGTGCGGAAAAAACCAAGGGCAACTGTGAATACCGTGTGGAATATAAATTTGACGGGCTTACCGTTTGTTTAACGTATGAAAACGGAAAGTTTGTCCGTGCTACCACGCGCGGTAACGGTACCGTGGGGGAGGATGTAACCGCACAGGTATTGACCATTCCTTCCTTTCCTTTAACCATTGACTACAAGGGGGTGGTTGAAGTGAAGGGGGAGGCGGTGATTCGTCTTTCCGTTTTGGAAAAATACAACGCCACGGCGGCGGAACCTTTGAAAAATGCGCGAAACGCCGTTGCGGGTGCAATTCGTAATCTGGACCCCAAAATCACCAAAAGCAGAAATCCGGAAATTTGCTTTTATGACGTAAATTATATTGAGGACGGCAGCATTCGTTCGCAGGACCAAGCGGTAGAATTTTTACAAAAAAACCGCTTCCGCGTATTCCCCTTTTTCCGTGCGGCAAACAGTTGCGAAGGGCTAATGCAGATTATAGAAGATATTGAAGTTGCACGCAAAAATTTGGACGTATTGACGGATGGTGCGGTGATTAAAATTAACGATTACGCTACCCGTGAGGAGTTGGGGTATACCGAAAAATTCCCCCGTTTTGCCATTGCGTATAAATTTGAGGCGGAAGAAGCGGAAACCACCTTGCGCGAAGTGTTTTGGCAAGTGGGAAGAACGGGAAAACTGACCCCCCTGGGGGTTGTGGATCCCGTAGATCTTGCCGGGGTAACCGTAAAAAAAGCGACCTTAAACAACCTTGGGGATATTCAACGCAAGGGCTTAAAGAGGGGGGCAACCGTTTTAATTCGCCGCAGTAACGAGGTAATTCCCGAAATTTTGGGCGCGATATCCGTGCCCGAGGGGGCAACCGAAATCCTGCCCCCGGCGGCGTGTCCGTATTGCGGTACTGTTACTGTGGAGGAGGGTGCAAATTTATTTTGCCCAAACCTCCTTTGCGCACCGCGCGTAGCGGCAAAATTGGCACACTTTGGCAGTAAGGACGCAATGAATATTGAAGGGTTTTCGGAAATGACCGCATCTTTGCTGTACGAAAAGTTGGGCATTTCCGCCTTTGCGGATTTGTATCGGTTGACAAAGGAAGATTTAACGGGGTTAGAGGGGTTCCAGGATAAGAAAACGGAAAACCTGCTATCTTCTATTGCTGCATCCAAAACCCCCCAACTTTGGGCGCTTATTTATGCGCTGGGGATTCCGGGGGTAGGCAAGAAAACCGCCAAGGATTTAGCGAAACGTTACGGCAGTATTTCTGCTTTGCGTGTTGCGGATGCGGAAGATTTGCTGAACGTGGATGAGGTAGGCGAAGTAATCGCCGCTGCCGTTTGTTCGTATTTCCGTGGCGAAGGGGGCGTGGAACTTGATGAACTGTTATCCGTGGGTGTTTCCCCCGTGGAAAAAACAGAAAGTGCCAAAGGACCTTTGTCGGGAGAAATCGTGGTATTGACGGGCAAACTTCCCACGCTTACACGCAGTCAGGCGTCTGCGCTGATAGAGCAGGCAGGTGGGGAAGTGGGCACAACCATAACGGCGGCAACCACTTTGGTTGTTGCTGGGGAAGATGCAGGCAGTAAAAAAGAAAAGGCAAGAAAACGCGGCGTGAAAATTATTGACGAAAACGCGCTGAAAACCCTGCTAAACCCTTGAAATTTTTTTGTAAAAATGATATAATGCTCCATAGGAGAGAAAAGTATGTACAGTATGACGGGTTACGGTAGGGCTGATTACTCTGCCGAAATAGATTTAACAGTGGAAATCAAAACGGTAAACAACCGCTATTTTGACTTAAACTTAAAAGCGCCGCGCGCTTTTTTGGCGTTTGAAGATGCCTTGAAAAAAGCGGTGCAGGCTAAATTTCCGCGCGGACATGCAGACGTGTTCGTTTCTTTTCGCGATAAACGCGAACGTTCGGTAACGGTAACCGCGGATACCGCACTTGCCAAAGCATACGTAACAGCGGCAAAAACTTTGGTGCAAGAAACGGGCGTTAGGGATGATTTAACTGCCGTTTCTTTATTGCGTTTACCTGAAATCGTAAAAACCGAAGCGGAAGAAGGGGATAATGAAATATTACTTCCCATTCTTTTGAACACCTTAAACGAAGCGCTGGACCGTCTTTCGGCAATGCAAAAAACCGAAGGGGAAAAATTGAAGCAGGACATGCTGGAACGGGTAAGTACCATTGAAGAAACAGTGGGGAAAATCGCATTGCGTGCCCCCCAAATTTTAGCCGAACACCGCGAAAAGATACTTGCGCGCATGCGTGAAATCTTGGCGGGCGTTACGGTGGATGAAGGCAGGCTGTTAACCGAAGCCGCCGTGTTTGCGGACAAGTGCAACGTGGATGAGGAATTAACCCGTCTGGGTTCGCATATCGCGCAGTTCCGCGAAATTGTGAAAGGGGAAAACGTAGGGAAAAAACTGGACTTTTTGGTGCAGGAGTTTAATCGGGAAGCAAACACTATTTGCTCTAAGAGTAATGACGGAAAAACAACCGAATACGCCCTTTCGTTAAAATGTGAAATTGAAAAAATTAGGGAACAGGTGCAAAACGTACAATGAGTCGTCGCGGTTTATTGTTGGTGCTTTCGGGGCCTTCGGGCGTTGGAAAAGGCACTTTGGTTTCTAGGCTTATGGAAAATGACCCCGAAATAACCCTGAGTGTTTCGGCAACCACGCGCGCGCCGCGCGAAGGGGAAAAAAACGGGGTTAGTTACTTTTTCCTTTCAGCCGAAGAATTTTTAAGAATGGAAAAAGAGGGGGAATTTTTAGAATTTTCCCATCATTTCGGTAACAGTTACGGTACCCCCAAAGCGGTTGTAATGCAAGCGATGGAAGAAGGGAAAACCGTAATTTTGGAAATTGACGTCAACGGTGCGCTTGCAGTTAAGCAAACCCTGCCCGAAAGTGTGTTGATTATGATTGCGCCCCCCGATTTTGCCGCGTTAAAGGAACGGCTAATCAAACGCAATACCGAATCCGAAGAAGTGATAAACAACCGGATTGCCCGTGCCGCGTTTGAACTTTCCAAAACGGATTTATACGATTACCTGGTGGTAAACGACGATATCGTGGCAGCGGAAAACCGCATAAAAGCTATCATGCAAGCAGAAAAAAGCAAAACCGCCCGCAACGGCGAAACCATAAAGAAAATAATGGAGGAAAACTAATATGATTAACGAACCTTCTGTGGAAGAATTGACCAAAAGAATCGGGTCCAGATACGGTCTTTGCACCGTTTGTGCAAAACGTGCACGCCAAATTATAGACCAACCCAAGCCTTTAGGGGAAGATGTTGCGCCTCGCACCGAAAAGCCCATCACTTTGGCAGCGGAAGAAATTTTAAGCGGTAGAGTGATTGCAACCAAGGACTAAAAGCGCAAGAAAAATGTCTAACGGCGTGCCGTTGGGCATTTTTTGTTAAATACAAGGGGAGGGGAAAAGGATGTTTTATCGCGTTATTGTGGATATTCAGGCAAAAGACGTAGACCGTATTTTTGATTATCACAGCGCGGAAACTATCCCCGTTGGCAGCCGTGTAACCGTTCCTTTCGGCAAAAGGGAAATGGAAGGCTATGTGGTTGGTGTTTCCGAAACAACGGATGTTCCCCTGCAAAAAATAAAAGATATTTTACGGGTTGTGGACCCCATTCCCGCCATTACGCCCGAAATGCTTAGGGTGATGCGCTTTATGTGCGCACGCTATCACGTAACGGCGGCAACCGCACTGCGGCAGTTTTTGCCTACCGAAATGCGTAAAGGGGTTGTGAAGGAAAGTACGGTTTTTTCGGTAACGGTGAATCCTCAATTTGATGCAGAAGGGTTTATAGCCACAGAAAAACGTGCAAAAAAACAAGCGGAACTGCTTTCCGTTCTCCTTCGCGGAGAAAGGGAATTTATCTTATCCGAATTGCGAAAAAATCACGGGGCTACGGTAGTTAACGGATTGATAGACCGGGGTGCTTTGCTTGTTGCCGAAAAGCAAAAACTGCGTACCCCCATGAAAGGTTTGGGAGAACTTGCCCCGCCTTTAACCTTAAAACCCATGCAGGAAACCGCCATCCGCAAAATTTTAACGGATGAAAGAAGAATCCATCTGCTGTTTGGCGTAACGGGCAGCGGAAAAACCGAGGTATACCTTCGGTTGATAGAGGAGGCGAAATCTCGGGGCAAAACTGCCATAATGCTGGTACCCGAAATTTCTCTAACCCCGCAAATGCTCAATCGCTTACGTTCGCGTTTTGGGGATAGCGTAGCAATTTTGCACAGCGGGCTTTCTGCTGGAGAGCGGTTTGATGAATGGTGGCGGTTGCGTCGGGGAGAGGCAACCATTGCCGTAGGTGCAAGAAGTGCAGTTTTTGCTCCCTTGGAAAATCTGGGTGTGATTATTGTGGACGAGGAGCATGATGGCAGTTATCAAAGCGACAGCACTCCCCGTTATTTTACCAAAGAAATTGCAGAAATGCGTGCCGAAGATAACGGTTGTAAACTGATTTTAGGCAGTGCAACCCCTTCGGTGGAAAGTTATTTGCTTGCGAAACAAGGCGACTATCAAATGGTAACCATGCCTTTCCGCGTCAACACGCGTCCTCTGCCCGAAATGATTTTTGCGGATATGCGCAAGGAAATCAAAGGCGGAAACCATACGCTGTTTTCTTCCATATTAAAAGAGGAAATGGAAAAGGCGCTTTCGGATGGCAATCAGGTAATTTTATTTTTGAATCGCAGGGGATATTCTTCTTTTGTGTTATGCCGTACGTGCGGATACGTTGCCACCTGTGAAGACTGTGATGTATCCTTAACCTACCATGCAAAATCCGCAAGGTTGAAATGCCACTACTGCGGTGCGCAATACCGAATGCCCGATTTTTGTCCCTCCTGTGGGGCAAAACTGGAATTTGGCAACGTGGGAACGGAGCGCGTGTGTATGGAATTGAACGAACTGTTCCCCAATGCCAAAGTGTTGCGTATGGATAACGATACCACGCAGAATAAGGAAGGGCATTATCGCATATTAAAGGCGTTTTCGGAAAGGGAAGCGGATATTCTGGTGGGAACGCAAATGATAGCCAAGGGGCACGATTTCCCCATGGTTACCCTTGTGGGTGTGTTGGATGCGGATATGGAATTGCATTTTTCGGATTACCGCAGCGGAGAACGCACTTTTCAGTTGGTTACCCAGGTTGCGGGAAGAAGCGGCAGGGCGGAACGTGCCGGCAAGGTAGTTCTGCAAACCTTTACCCCCGAAAATTACGTGTTGGATTTTGCACGCAGGTATGATTACGTGGGCATGTGCGAATCCGAACTGGCACTTCGCAGGGAAACGCTGTTTCCCCCGTTTTGCACCATTCTCCGCATTTTAGTCAGTGGGGAAAATGAGAGAAAAACGGTGGAAGTAATCAGAAAAATTTACGATGGCGTAGCCGCCGTTTACGATAGAAATAAGGAGCAGTTTTTGTTTTTTCACAAATCAAAAGCACCTTTATTCCGTTTACAAAACAAATACCGCTACCAAATTTTGATGCGGGTAACACCAACCGGCCGTGCGGTAATTGATGAAATTTATAAAGCGGCCCTTCCCGAAGGAACTGCGGATGTGCAGGTTATTGTGGAAGAAAATCCCAAGAATATGAACTAAAAGGTGGTTATACTTATGGCAATCCGTAATATTGTGCAGGAAGGAGATTCCCTTCTTCGTAAAATTTGTAAACCTGTGGATGTGTTTGACGATCGCTTGGCAGCATTGTTGGACGATATGAAAGATACAGTAAAAAAAGCAAAAGGCGCGGGGCTTGCAGGTCCGCAAGTGGGCGTATTGAAACGCGTTTGCGTGATTGATGTACCCGAAGGTTATTTTGAATTTGTCAACCCTGTAATTCTTTCCGAAAAAGGCAAGCAAAAGGGGCAGGAAGGTTGTTTATCCGTTCGTGGGAAATTCGGCAACGTGGTGCGCCCAAAACAGGTAACCGTGGAATATTACAACCGCAACGGCGAAAAGCAAACGGTGGTTGCAGAAGGTTTTTTTGCCCGTGCTTGCTGCCATGAAATTGACCATTTGAACGGTGTTTTATATGTGGACAAGGCAACGGAGGTGTGGCTTGACAAGTAACGCGAAACAACCAAAAATCGTATATCTTGGCACCCCCGATTTTGCTGTTGCTCCCTTAAAAGCGCTTGTGGAAAAGGGATACAATATCCTTGCGGCGGTTACCAATCCGGATAGACCCGTGGGCAGAAAACAAATTTTAACCCCACCCCCCGTAAAACTTTATGCACAAAGCGTGGGGATTCCCGTTTATCAGTATAATAAAATTCGCGCGGAAGGGGTTGCGGATATCAAGGCGCTTGCGCCCGATCTAATGATTACCTGTGCATTTGGGCAAATATTATCACAGGAACTGTTGGATATTCCCCCCCTTGGGGTATACAATATTCACGGTTCGCTGCTTCCGAAATTCCGCGGAGCATCTCCCATACAGGCGGCGGTGCTTGCCGGGGAAAAGGAAACGGGCGTAACGGTAATGAAAACAGATATCGGCGTAGATACGGGGGATATGCTGTTACAAAAAAGCTTACCCGTGGGGCGGCACACTTCCGCTTCTCTGTTTTCGCTCTTGTCCGATTTGGGGGCAGAGGCGATTTTGGAGGCAATGCCCTTAATTTTGGCGGGGAATCCCGAATTGCAAAAACAGCAGGAAAGTCTTGCCACGCATACAAAGATGATTAAAAAGGAACAAGCGGAAATTTGTTGGAACCAAACGGTAGATCAGATAGACTGCTTTGTTCGCGGTATGTACGATTGGCCGGTGGCGTTTACTCACTTAAACGGAGAAGTCGTTAAAATTTTGGAAGGGGAACCCCTTTCGCTTGCCCATACCGAACAGGCGGGTGCCGTTGTTTCCGCGGATAAACGCGGTATTATCGTTGCTTGCAAAACGGATGCGTTTTTAATTAAGCGCTTGCAATTTACGGGTGGAAAGCCCTTAACGGCGGCGGATGCTGTCAACGGAAGAAAGGTGGAACCGGGCATGATTTTTGGTGCGCAGGTAGAAAAATATGAATAATTATTTTACTGTTGCGTACAAAATTTTAAGCCGCGTATACAATGACGGCGCCTTTTTGAAAATTGCCTTACAGGATTTGCCCGAAAATGCGGAAAATCGCGCGCTGGTTACCAAGTTGTGTTATGGAACGGTGGAAACGGACGCAAAATATCATCTACAAATTGCACGGCTAACCAAGGGGAAACCCTTAAAATTGCACGTGCGCCTGATTTTGAAAATGGCAATGTTTTTGCTGTGTGATTTGCGCCGTCCCCCTTACGCTACGGTAAGTACGGCGGTGGATTTTTCCAAAACTTTGGATAAAGGATCTTCCGCAGGGCTTATCAATGCGGTGTTGCGTAATTTTCTTCGCGAGGGGATGCAGATTGTTCTGCCCGAACGGAAATACGAACGTCTTGCCGCAACTTACGGCTATCCGTTGTTTGCGGTTAAGCGGCTGTTCCATACCTTTGGCGAGGAAGCGGAGCAAATTATGCAGGGAACTGACCCGGTAAATGCTTTGCGTTTCCAAAAAGGAACCGATGGCGGGAAATATTTAACGGAGCAGGGGATTGCATACCATTCTTCCCCCCTTGCAAACGTGTTTTTTGCACAGAATTTTTCACGAGATGCAGGCTACGGAAAAGGTCTGTATACCTTTCAATCAGTGGGCTCGGTTGCAATTTGCGATATGATTGCCCCTGCAAAAACCTTGTTGGACGTATGTGCTGCACCGGGTGGCAAAAGCGTATATTTGGCCGAAAAATGCGGTAAAGTTACGGCAGGGGAACTGCATGCACACCGCGTGGAATTGATTGCCGACTATGCGCGCCGTATGCACGCGGAGAACGTTACTGCCGTTCAACAGGATGCCACGGCGTTTCGTTCGGAATGGAAGGAACAGTTTTGCGCCGTGCTGTGTGATGTGCCGTGCAGTGGATACGGCGTGTTAAAGGAAAACCCCGATATTTTGCTTAGAAGCAACGAACGTGATTTTTCTGCACTGCCCCCTTTGCAGTTGGCAATCTTAAAAAATTCCGCATCCTATCTTCAGCCGGGCGGCAGTTTGTATTATTCTACCTGTACGCTGTTCCGGGAAGAAAATGACGACGTGATTTCCGCTTTCTTAAAGGAAAATCCGGATTTTTCGGTGGAAAAAACAGAATCTTGCTTGGTACACAGGAAAATGAAGCACGGTTTGCAGTTTTTACCGCATACCGCTTTCGGTGCAGGTTTTTATTTTTGTAAATTAAAGCGTAACGTATGAAACAGATTATTCAAGATTTATCCAAACAAAATTGCAGGGAACTAATGCTTTCCTTGGGGGAAAAACCCTTTCGCGGCGACCAGTTATACGAAGGGATTACCATGGGTAAAGCAATCAGCGAAATATCCAATTTGCCCAAGGCGCTAAAGGAAAAACTGTTGGAAAGGTTTGAAGATTGTGCCGCCGAAATTGTAGAACGGTTGATTTCCAAAGACGGTACCGAAAAATATTTATTCCGCCTTTCGGACGGCAACGTGATTGAAGGCGTTTTAATGAAGTATAAATACGGGAACACGCAATGCGTTTCCACGCAGGTCGGATGCCGTATGGGATGTAAATTTTGCGCTTCTACCTTGGGTGGATTGGTGCGTAATTTAACCAAAGGGGAAATTTTATCCCAAATTCTGCTTGTCAATCGCTTGCTTGGCGGAACGGTTAAGGAGCGAATGGTTACCAACGTGGTATTGATGGGCAGTGGGGAACCGCTGGATAACTACGATAACACGGTGGGTTTTTTGCGTTTGGTTTCTGCGCCCGAGGGGTTGAATATCAGCCCCAGAAATATCAGCTTATCCACATGCGGTTTGGTTCCGCAAATGCAGCGCCTTTCGGAAGAAGGGTTACCCGTAAACTTAACCGTTTCGTTGCACGCACCCTTCGATGAAGATCGCAAAAAAATTATGCCCGTGGCAAATGCGTATACCATTCGTGAAATTTTGGACGCATGCTCCCTTTATTTTGAAAAGACGGGCAGAAGATATATTTTTGAATACACCCTGATTCGCGGAAAGAATGACGGCGAAACACACGTAAAAGAATTGGTGCGCTTGCTTTCGGGCAAGCCCTGCTTAATCAACGTGATTCGCTTAAATGAAGTAAAGGAAACAGGGCTTGTTTCCACGCAGGAATCTCACGCGCGTGCGTTTATAGATACATTGACGCGCGCGGGGCTTACCGCTACGCTAAGAAGGTCTGCCGGTGCGGATATTCAAGGTGCTTGTGGACAGTTGCGCAGAAAATATTTGGAAAATCCCGCAACGCTTTGCGGTGAAAAGGAGAGTTAAATGGACCGAAATATTTGGGTGGCACCCTCGGTGCTTTCGGCAAACTTTACACGGATGGAGCAGGAAGTCCTCTCCATTCAAGCGGCGGGGGCAGATCTTGCCCACTTGGACGTGATGGACGGGGTTTTTGTGCCCAACATTACTTTTGGAATTAAAATGGTGGCGGATATTCGCAAAATTACGGATATGCCCTTAGATGCGCATTTGATGATTGTTCACCCCGAACGTTACGTGGAACAGTTTGCAAAAGCGGGTGCGGATTATATTACCGTACATCACGAAGCCTGTGGGGAAACGTTAATTTCCACCCTGCAAAAAATCCAAGCGTTGGGCGTAAAAGCAGGTGCGGTAATCAATCCGGATACGCCCGTAGAAAAAATTGCCAAAGCCATAGACTATTGCGATATGGTGCTTTTGATGAGTGTGTTCCCCGGGTTTGGCGGTCAGTCCTTTATTGAAAGTGTCCTGCCTAAGGTGGAAGAAACGCGTAAATTGATTGAAAAGACGGGTAAAGATATTCGCTTGGAGATCGACGGAGGAATTACCCCCAACAATGCCGGACGGGTAATTTCTGCCGGGGCAGACGTTTTGGTTGCGGGCAGCGCGGTTTTCGGTGCGCCTGACCGTGCCCAAGCAATCCGCTTAATTCGCGGTGCGCGCTAACATGAAAGGGATTCTTCTTTTAGGTGGGGAACCGTACCTTGGGAAAATTGATACGGAAAACGCATTTGTCGTCGCCTGTGATCTGGGGTATCGGGATGCTTTACGGCGGGGGATTGTTCCCGACTTAACCGTGGGGGATTTTGATTCGCTTGGATTTGTTCCCAAGGGGGCAACGGTGTTCCCAATAGAAAAGGATGCAACGGATGGGGAAATCGGGCTGCGTGAACTTCTTGCAAGAAAAAAAGAGCTGAACCTTACCGAAGTTGAAGTCTTTAACGGCGGCGGTGGTAGGGAAGATCATTTTTTAGGTGTTCTGCAACTGATTATTTTTGCATTAAATCAAAATTTGGGGTTGACAATTTATACAAATTGTTGTAAAATTTACGGAAAGAGCAGTTCTTTTTCGGCAAAAACCGTCAAAGGACGCACGATTTCGTTGGTACCTTTTTCGGCAGACGTGCATATTGTAAACAGTAGGGGGTTACAGTACCCTGCATCCGGCGTAACGTTACGGCAGGGTGAAACGCGCGGTATTTCCAACGTAAGCCTTTCGCAGGAGTTTTCGGTGGAATTTTCGGGCGGTCCCCTTCTCGTATTTGAGGTTACGGGGGGAAAGGAGTGTTTATGATGATTGTTTGTGTCAAGCCGCCAAAGGCAATCAGGGGAATCTTAAAATTGTTTTTTTGTAGAAAAAAGTAACACTGTTTCGGCGTAAGCCGAAGCATAAGGACAAGCATAAATAGAAAGGGGAGAATTTTTATGGCTTACAGAATTGAATACGAAAATTGGCTCAATCATCCTTTGCTTACGGCAGAAGGGGTGGAAGAACTTACTCAAATTGCGGAAAACGAAAAGGAAATTGAATACCGCTTTGGTGCTGAACTGGAATTTGGTACCGCAGGCATGCGCGGTATTTTGGGCTACGGAACAAATATGATGAATATTTACACCGTTCGCCGTGCAACCCAGGGTTTGGCAGAATATATTAAGTCTTTGGGCGAATATGCCAAAAATCAAGGGGTTGTTATTTCTTATGATACGCGTAAAAATTCCGAATTGTTTGCAAGGGAATCTGCGGGCGTTTTGGCTGCCAACGGCATTTGCGTTCACCTGTTTGGGGACGTACATCCGGTTCCCATGCTTTCCTTTGCGGTGCGTTATATGAACGCTGCTGCCGGAATTATGATTACCGCCAGCCATAACCCCAAGGAATATAACGGATATAAAGTTTACGGTCCGGACGGAGCGCAGATGTCTCCTGAAGCAACCAAGGAAGTGGTTGCGCATATTGAAAAAATTACGGACTATTTCTCGGTGCAAAGCGAAACGCTGAAAAACGCAACCAAGGGTTCGTTGCATCCGTTGGTTAATATCGTGCCCGCTCGTGTGGACAAGCGTTATTATAAGGAACTTTCCGCTCTTTCTCTTTCCAAAAAAGCGGTTAAGAAAATCGGCGGAAAAATCAAACTCGTTTACACCCCCGTACACGGCAGCGGTTACGTTCCTGTTACGCATATGATGAAAAAGTTGGGAATTAAAGCAACCCTTGTAGAAGAACAAATTTGCAAGGACCCTGCGTTCTCCACCGTTCAGGTTCCCAACCCCGAACTTACCGAAACCCTTTCCAAGGGGATTGCGCTTGCAAATGCAATCGGTGCAGACGTGGTGTTCGGTACGGATCCCGACTGTGACCGTTTGGGTGTTGCAATTCGTGATGATAAAAACGAATTTTTACAATTAAGCGGCAACCAAGTGGGCATTTTGCTTTTGGATTACGTTCTTCGCCGTTTGCAGGAAGATGGAAAACTTCCCACGGATGGCTTTGTGGTAAAAAGTTTTGTTACTACGGGTATGGCAAAAGCGATTGCTGAAGATTACGGCGTAAAACTGATGGAAACCCCCGTTGGATTTAAGTTTATCGGGGAAAAAATTAAGGAAAGCGAAATTTCCAAACGCGGAACCTTCCTGTTTGGTTTTGAAGAAAGTTGCGGTTACCTTCGCGGAACGCACAGCCGCGATAAGGATGCGGTTGTTGCCAGCATGCTGTTTGCTGAACTTGTTTGCTATTACACCCATATCGGCGTAAAAGTTTACGACCGCTTAATGGAAATTTACGCAAAATACGGTTACGTTTTAGATTGCAACAAAAGTTATGCTTTTGACGGTTTGGGTGCAATGGATCGCATGAATAAAGTTGTTTCCGCATTCAAAACCGTTACTGTGGAATCTTTCGGAATCCATAAAGTTGTGGCAACGCGCGACTATTCTGCGGGAATCCGCAAAACGGCAACGGGCGAAACCGAAGAAATGAATATTCCTTTGAACAACGCGGTATACTATGAAATTGAAAACGGAAGTTTCGTTTGTATCCGTCCTTCGGGGACCGAACCGAAACTGAAAGTATACTATTCTATACGCGCGCAAAAGAAAGAGCATGCAGAAAAGGCTCTCACTATTATTTCGGAGGCATTTGGCGAACTTTTGAATGCTGTTCAAAAGCCGTAAAAATCTTTTTACAAAAAAAATAAAAAAAGTAAAAAATTTCCCAAAAATCAGCTAAAAAACAGTTGACACCATTTCTTAAATATGATAATATGTAAAAGCTGTCGCAAAAAGGCAGCTTTTCATATCCGCTTTTGCGGATTTCGGTAGATTGACAACTGCATAAAGATCTAGAAAACAAAGTACAGAAAGGCAAAGAGAGATTAGAGAAAAATATCTGTAAAAAGAAATAAGTCTTTAATCCAGACGAAAAAGGTTAATACGAGTAAGTATATAAACTGCATATCGTCGAGAACTTTTAGAGTTTTTAAAAAGGTAGAATTTTTAATTCGACGGAAGGGTAGAGATACCCTGAAAAAAAGATTAAGCTACAAAGAGCATACAGGAGGATGCCTTGGTACATGGCGCCGAAGAAGGACGTGACAAGCTGCGAAAAGCTGCGGGGAGCTGCACATAAGCATTGATCCGCAGATATCCGAATGCGGGAACGCACA
>JAZRTI010000059.1:0-5339 GCA_045651955.1 Christensenellaceae bacterium
CCGGGCAAGGACCGGCTTCGACTACCGTGACGGGAATTACTTTTCCTTCCGGGGAAAAAACCTGCGTCATACCTAACTTTCTAGCAATGATTGCTTTATTCATAGATAAAGTTCATCCTCCTATAATAATTTTCGTTTTTAGATTTTGATTTTGATGTCAACGCCTGCGGGAAGAGTGATGCTATCCAAAATCTTCGCGTTGGGCGAATAGATATCAATCAATCTTTTGTGCGTGCGAATTTCAAACTGTTCGCGGCTGTCCTTGTACTTGTGGGGAGAGCGAAGAATGGTTACGATTTCCTTTTCCGTAGGAAGGGGAATGGGACCGCTGATCTTTGCGCCCGCTTTTTGCATTGCGTCTACGATTTTCGCTGCTGCTGCATCTACTAAATCGTGATCGTATGCCGCCAACTTGATTCTGATTTTCTGACTTGCCATTGTTGTTTTCTTTCCTCCATTTTTATACTAACAATCTCGTGTCAACCTAGCCGTGTGTGTCCCGATGCTTTCATAAAAAAACCATTCACTGGGGTTTACCCGCTGTGAATGGTAAAATTATCAAAATATCGTCGTTAGTCGCAGGGATTCAATCCCCACATTTGTCAATAGAAATTATCTTGCTTTTATAAAGCATTAAGTAACTTTCTATCTCAACCCAAATTACACAGCCTACTAATTATAGTAAAAACCGTCAAGATTGTCAAACGTTTTGCGCCCATTTTTGCAAGTTTTTTGCGTTTTTTTACGGGTTTTTTGGTGGCATGCATTTCGGCACGAAGTATTGTGGTTTTTAGGATAAAGAAACACAAAATACGGGATGTGTTTTTACGCACGCCCACGTAAATTTATAATCAATATGTCGTACGCGCGCATAAAGAAGGCTGTTTTTGATAAACTTTCCCCTTGACTTACCAAACGGCGTGATAATTCGCCGTACGCATACAAAAAAGCCGTTTGATACAGTCTTACCTTTTATTCGCTAAACAGCGTGGTAGATAGGTACCGTTCCCCCGTATCGGGTAAAACAACCGCAATGGTTTTGCCCTGCCCTGCGCCCCCTGCAACTTTTACGGCCGCGGCAAGCACCGCGCCCGAAGAAATGCCTGCAAGGATGCCTTCGGTTTTTGCAAGTTTACGCGCCGCTTCGTAGGCTTCCGCCGTGGAAACGGTTACAACTTCGTCTATCAAGGCGGTTTCTAATACTTCGGGGATAAACCCTGCGCCCATGCCTTGCAGCCCGTGTGCCCCTGCGATTTTGCCCGAAAGAACTGCGGAAGTATCCGGTTCTACCGCAACAACCTTTACGGCAGGATTCTTTTCTTTTAAGTAACGCGCCACACCCGTAAGCGTGCCGCCCGTGCCTACCCCTGCAACCAGAACGTCAATTTTGCCGTTTGCATCTTGGTACAGTTCGGGGCCGGTGGTTAAATAATGCGCCTTTGCGTTGGATGGGTTTACGAATTGCCCTGCCAAAAAGGAATTGGGCGTTTGGGCTGCCAATTCTTCCGCACGGCGAATTGCACCCGCCATCCCTTCCGTAGCCGGGGTAAGGACAAGCTCCGCCCCGTAAGCGCGCATCAAAAGCTTGCGTTCTTCACTCATATTTTCGGGCATTACGATCATAGCGCGGTAGCCTTTTACCGCAGCCGCCATAGCAAGACCAATACCCGTGTTTCCGCTGGTAGGCTCTATAATCACGCCGCCGGGCAAAATGCGCCCGTCCGCTTCCGCATCCGCAAGCATTTGCAAGGCAACGCGGTCTTTTGCCGAACCACCGGGGTTGCGCCCCTCCGCCTTGGCAATGATTTCCGCAGAAACACCCACCGCCTGCGCAAACCGCGCAAGGCGAACCACAGGCGTGCGCCCTACCGTATCCAATACCGAATTAAAAATAGCCATAGTTATTTTTTAGCCCTCTCTTGTTCTTCCTCATATGATATTAACTGAAAATATGGGTAGTCCTCATCTTCCAAATCTCCTTGATAAGGCTCCTTAAAATCCTTAAAATCGATTAAATACCACAGACAATCCATTCCTGGCAGTAAAACATAAACATTTTTAAGCTTTTTTGTTACTACATATTCGTTAAAAAGAGCTTTAAACCATATTTTACGAGGATTATTGTAAAGAAGCTCTATTATTGGAGATAGTTCAATCCAATTCATTATAGGCACAGGCAAAATTAAACATAAATTTGTCTCTTGTGTCCTATACTTTTTCTTTAACTTCCTCTCTATACTGCTTTTTAACAGCGCCAAAACTTCACTTTCAACGTCTTCACTATGGAAAAATCTATTTACAATCCGTTGCACAAAATTGCCATGCTTCTTTTTGTCAGAAATTAACGTAATTTCAAAAGCTTCCTTTTCGTCAAAAATCAAATCAGCTTCTGTCCCGTGTTCACCATGCCTTACAGAATGAAAATCAAAAACTTGTTGCAAAACTTTTTGAGCAAACTTTTCGCTTACCCCCTGCTTAAAGAACTGATTAAAATTTTTAGCACACATTTTAAAATATGGTCCATCTATCTGGGCAAATTTTCTATCTTGCTGAAGCTCTTTCATTCTTTGCAAGGGCTCTCTTGCAATTTCCTCAATTCTTTGATAGTTATCCAAATCTTTCATTCTCTATAAAACAACCTAAATTATTACCATTAATTATTGGCTTGCCAATATTTTTTATTTTTTATACCAATAATAAAAATCGTAGGACTGAAAACGCGTTGCATTTTGACTGATGCTGGTTACACTTATCTCCATTCCCCCAGTTTTGTTATCCCAATCGATGAAACTTGTTGTGTTATACCACGTAGTAATATCCCTAAACGCAATTTTAGTTAAAACACCGCAAGCTGAGAACGCCTTTTGTCCTATAGCAGTTACACTGTTAGGAATCTCTATCTCTCTCAAGGCGTCGCAATCATAGAACGCATAAGAATCTATAACATTTAACTGGCTATTTTCACCAAATATTACCGTGGTTAAGGAATCGCAATTATAGAACGCAGAATTTCCTATGCAACTCCCCCCGGTTATCGTTACCTTTTTCAACGACTTGGGAACATAAGAACTATTATTTAAATACGAACTTGCACCAAAGATATAACCAAAGTGAGTATTTTCCGTACCATTTAGAGCTGCACCAACAAAAGGTAAAGTAATTTCCGTTAAAGATTCACAATTTTTGAAAACACCCTTTTCTATGCAAGTTACCGCATAGGTACTATCCTTATATATTATACTGTTGGGAATAGTAATACTGTCTATGTCGTTTTTAGAAGATAGACTAATTATCGTTGCAAAACCATCCTTAATTCCATACATAATGCCGTTTTGCTTTGCATATTCATATCCCCAAACCACGGGGCGGTTAGAATAATTCCAAGAATCACTCCACCCACTGGGCTTACTTGCCTCTTCGCAGTAAATGGTTAAGGAAGTGCAATCTTCGAATACGCAATAACCTATGCTGGTTACACTTGCGGGTATCACAATTTCCGTTAAGGAATCGCAATCATAGAACGCACAAGAGCCTATGCTGGTTACACTTGCGGGTATCACAATTTCCGTTAAGGAATCGCAATTATAGAACGCATCATAACCTATGCTGGTTACGCTTGCAGGAATCACAATTTCCGTTAAGGAATCGCAATCACGGAACGCTTCATAACCTATGCTGGTTAACTGGCTGTTATCGCCAAACCTTACCGTGGTTAAGGAATCGCAAGAATAGAACGCTTCTTCACCTATGCTGGTTACGCTATCGGGAACGACAAAGGCTGTTGCAGTTTTGCCGTTTGCGTACTGCAATAGCGTTGTTCCGTCCTTACTATATAAGTTCCCATCTATATCCTTATAGGTAGCATTGTTTGCGTCTACTTTTATATTCGTTAAGGAAGAGCAATTTCGGAACGCACCTTCACCTATGCTGGTTATGCTATTCGGTATCACTATTTGTGTTAAAGAATCGCACCCCTCAAATGCATACATCTCTATGATAGTTATACTATCAGGCATCACGACTTCCGTTAGAGAAGAGCAATTTTTAAATGCCCAAGCACCTATGCTGGTTACACCATTAGGTATCACTATTTGTGTTAGAGTATTACACCCAGAAAATGCCCCATTATCTATATTAGTCACGCCTTCAGGAATTACAAATTCTGAAACATTATACTTTTCAACGTATTTCCCGTAATCTCCAAAGCAATACGTCTTTTTTTCTATTACACCATAAACAATTGGCACTAAAACAAATAAAAGAATAAGTATTGGTAGCAAAATTGCAAGCGTTATCGCAAATCTCCTATTCCGCCTCTTGCCCTCTTCTCCCCCTTCAATCTCTCTTTTTTGTTGTTCTCGAATTCTTTCTTCTTCAATTTTGCGTTGCCTTTCTTTTTCTTCCTTTATTTTTTGCAAATATTCGCTATAAATATTGTCAATCTCAGTTTTTTGTTGGTTGTCTGCAACCTTTCTCGCCTTTTCCAAATATTCCAAGTGCTTTGTATCAGCCAAATCGGTAAAGTTTTTCGTTTTTATCCGAACAAAGCCAAACCAACCGCGCCAATCAGCAGGATTGGCATTGATTACTTGCGTATATAAATTTTCAGCCTTGGAAAATTCACCCAATGTTACAAAAACGTCCGCATTCCTTATCATATCAGCCGTTTCCAACGTATCGTGCCCATAAATATTTTTCACGATGTTTTGGGTAGTATTATATTGATTAACCGTTTGATATTTGTTTACAACGTCCTCTAAAAGAAATTTTGCCCCACAATGCTCGCAAACAAGGGTCTTATTGTTATTTTCAACTTTTATATTTGCCCCACAGTTGGGGCATTTAGTTTCAACCAACAAAGCACACCTCTTTCAATGTGTATTTTAAAAGATTATAACATATAGCCGTCAGATTATCAACACTTTTTATATATTATTTAATAAAGCCAGTAAAAAACGCTTGTTTTTTAGATTCTCCGTATTGCCCATCAAAGCAGGTCGGCGAAGAATGACAATAAAAAGAATACGAAGGAAAAAGGCCCCCCTGTGTAAGGGGGGCTCCCGTTTACGGGTGGAGGGTTGTAAATGTTGCTAGCAAAAACAACCCTTCCGTCAAGGCTTTGCCTTGACACCTCCCCTTACACAGAGGAGGCTTGAAATAAAGAAAAAGTGCACTGCTTAAAGCAATGCACTTTACTGAAATGTGGCGATGACCTATCCTGCCAAGCGGTCGCCCGCTAAGTACTTTCGGCGCGAGAGAGCTTAACTTCTGTGTTCGGGATGGGAACAGGTGGGACCTCTCTGCCACTCACCACAATGGTTATATTACACGGGGTTTCC
>JAZRTI010000060.1:0-4458 GCA_045651955.1 Christensenellaceae bacterium
CGGCGCAGCGTTTGAACCCTGCCTTTCCTATTTGATGGATGAATTAAAATAACACGTAAAAAAACACACCCCCGCCACGGCGACCGCGGGGCTGGGGTTTTTGTATGCGATTTATTTATTTTCCTTTTCTTTTTCCGCATCTACCGCAGCTTGGTCTGCTTTGTTATATTTACCAAAGAAAGCAGGTTCTGCTTCTTCGTTTTCCAAATCTACGTAGCGTACGTAGTTCCGGCCGTCCGTTGCATCGCCATAGAACATTTTGCTGCCGAAGATTTCGGGTTGATACCAAGAAGTGCTATATAAAGATTCGGTGAATACGCGAAGGTCTGCCACTTGTACGTCCGTAGCCGTTATAGATGCGCGTACGAACTTTTTATCTACCGTAAAGTATACATATCCGTTCTGTACGGAAACAAGGGTTGCAGTGGTAGCAGTGCACAAACGCACGGGATCCTGCCCGTATACGTGGCGCATCAAACCGTAATTCTTATCTACGTACAGATAGCCAAGATTGTTCCCTTGTTCGTCAAAACCAAGAACTACGGAAGAAGCGTAGTTTTCGTCATTCGTGCTCATTCTAATCGCTTTCACTTCCATATTTTGAATAGCGTTATCCGTTACGTCTGCATCCTTTAACACATAACCGCCGCGGTACTGACCGCCATCCACGTAAGTTGCGGTAAATACCAGCATGCCGTTTTTGTGTTCCAAAATACCCAAGGTTAAGCCTTGTGCGGAAACGGCACCGTTATCTTGGTTGGTGGGAACACCCGAAAGTACTTCGGTGGTTTCACCCGTTAAGTAGTTCAGTTTATAAACTTTGTTATAAGAAGCAACTACGTCGTTTTCTTCATCAATCACAACCGCCTTGGTGTAGAACGCCAAGCCCGAAGCCAAATCCTTACTGAAAATGCAAGCAGCAATATCTTCGGCAAGTACGGTGGTTTTTTTGGTAGTAAAGTTGTAAGAAACGATTTTATTCGCCGATGCGTCATGGTAAGCCAAAATTACGTCGGTTCCCGACATACCGTAGCGGTACAAAGTGCTGTTGGAATCCGTATACAGCACGGTTTCGGTTTTGGTTCCATCCAACTTTGTGCGCGCAAAGTCCAAATAAGAAGACTGCACTTCCCCGTCCTTATCTTTATCGGCGTTGGGGGTTGCGTAATAAATCCAATCTTCATAAATGAAAATACCTGCAGCCTTGTCCCCGGCAACAATTGCCTTGGGAACTACGATTTTTACTTCTTTTTGTAAATCGGTAGCATCTGCAACGGCAATCGCACCTTGAACGGGAGTACCGAATTTGTTATTTACGGTAGTATCCGTTGCACCGTTGATGAAGTAGTAATAGTTACCCTTCTGTACCATAAAACCGCCGTTAGAGGTTACCGCATCCTTTCTGGACGCGCCTTCTACCGGCCCCCAAGATTTTCCGCAACCCGTAAGTGCACATACCGCAATAACGAGAAGGGAGAGTACGGTTAAAACTTTTTTGAACATAAAATTACTCCTAAACCCTTTGCATTTTCGCAAATCGTTTTCATAAGTACCGAATTTTAAGGAAATTCCCCGTTGTCCTTTTTCAAAAAAGGGGCATAAAAATTCAGTATACCGTCCTATTATATAACAAAGCGAAAATTTTAGCAATAGAATTTAGGTATTTTTTTAGAAATTTGCGGAGGAAAAAATGAAAAATCAAGATATTTTTGAAGTTTTCAATCACTTGAAAACCCTTTTTGGGGGAAATTCTGCCCCTTTGGCAAGAAACATGCAACCCTTAAAAAGCGAAAAAAGGGAGATTTCCCAAAACCCTTCCATTGCGGAACGGGAAAAACGTTTGCAGGAATTTCACTTAAAACACGATGCGTTAAGCAGAAAAATTACCGCATCCCACACGCAAACAAACAACCCGGAAGGCAGCGTGATTTTTCTGCGAACACGGAAGGAAAGTACCGAAAACAAATCAAGCAATCCCCATACCCTTGCGGGGAAAGAACGCACAGAAAACAAGCCAAGCCATCCACAACCCCTTCCTTTGCAAGATAAAACGCCGATAGCCGAAAACACGCCCCTGTTCCCCCCTTCCTTTCCGTAAAAAAGCGCGGATTTGCATTGCCCGCATATCCGCGCTTTTCTTGTTTTTTCAGTTAGTTTTCGGGGGTGTTTTGCAGCGCATGCGTGCGATCTACCGCACGGTTCAACCGCTCGCTTGCAAGCAAAAGCAGCACGGTTAGTCCTGCCAAATACCACGGGTAAACGGCAATGCTGACAAAATCCGCCAACACACCAAACAAGGCGGGCATCAGCACAAACCCCATATAGGCACTTGCCATTTGAATCCCCACCAAGGACTGCGAATTTTCCTTGCCGAAGTTAAAGGGGGTGGAATGAATAATGGCAGGATATACGGGTGCACAACCCAGCCCCGTAAAAATCAATCCCACGGGCGCCAGATAGGTACAGATGGGGGAAAGGGCAACGATAAACGTACCCAGCAGCATAACGGCGGTGCCTATGCGAATCATGTTTCTATCCCCCAATTTATCCGAAACAAAACCGCTGATAATCCGCCCCACGGTAAGCCCTAAACATCCGAAAGATGCCAAACTTGCCGCGGTTACCGCATCAAATCCACGGGCATTTACGTAATAGGTGGCAGCCCAAGTGCTTGCCGTTCCTTCCACCGAACAGTAGGCAAAAAACGCAAGGATTACCCACGGCACACCGGGGATTCGCACGGCTTTTGCAAGGGATAGCGGCTTAGAAGGCACCTCGCTTTCCCCTGTGGGTTTTTTCCACAGAAACAGGGTGCAAAATAAAGCGATACAAAGTACGCATTGCAAAACGGAAACGAACCCGTACCCGGCGCGATAACCAAATCCTTTGGCTAAGGCAATCCCCATAATATTGGGGCTGATAGTAGCACCCACCCCCCAGCACGCGTGTAGCCAGTTCATATGGCGGGAAGCGTAATGAAGGGCAACGTAATTATTCAAGGCGGCATCCACTGCACCTGCCCCCAACCCGTACGGTACGGCAAGCAGACACAGCATCCAAAATTCTTTTGCCAAAGCAAAACCAAGCAAAGCAAGGGCGGTCATACCCACGCTAACCGCTGTGGTTAACCCCGTACCCATGTAGTGTACCGCTTTATCCGTAAACAGACTGCTAATTACCGTTCCTAACGAAATAATTACGGTGATAATCCCCATATAGGATAAAGGAACACCCAACTGCCCTTGCATTACAGGCCATCCCGCACCCAGCAAGGTATCGGGAAGCCCCAAACTGATAAAAGAAAGGTATATCACGGCAAGTAAAAGGGAAAACATAGTATGAAAATCCTTGATAAATCGTTTGTAATGCAAGCATTATACCACAAGGTGGTATGCTTGGCAACCGAAAACGCTTTTCCCTTAGGATAATTTTATAAAAAATTACATTCGGTATTGACTTTTTTCTTCCCTTTGCTATAATTATAAACAAGGCTATATTAAGGATAGACCCCAAAAAAACAGGTCCAATATAGGCACAAACTTTGGAATGTTGCCACACAAGACCGCAAGGAGATATTATGGGATTTTTAACGGGTAAAACGGCAATTATTACGGGTGCGGGATACGCAGTCCTTTCGGACGGCAGATGCGGCTCTATCGGCTACGGCATTGCCACCGCATACGCTAAAGAAGGCGCAAATTTAGTGATTACGGGAAGAAACGTGCCCAAACTGGAAAAAGCAAAGGAAGAATTGGAAAGCAAGTACGGAATTAAAGTTCTTGCCCTGCAAGCGGATATTTCCGCAGGGGCAGATAACGAACAAACCGCAAAATACGTAGTGGATGAAACGATAAAAGCGTTTGGCAGAATTGACGTACTGATTAACAACGCACAGGCATCTGCTTCGGGCGTTACCATTCAGGACCATACCACCCAGCAATTTGACCTTGCCATGTATTCGGGGCTGTACGCCGCTTTTTATTATATGAAAGCGTGCTATCCCCACTTAAAAGAAACGCAAGGCAGCGTAATCAACTTTGCTTCGGGCGCAGGGCTGTTCGGGAATTACGGGCAGTGCTCCTACGCGGCGGCAAAGGAAGGAATCCGCGGACTTTCCCGCGTGGCGGCAACCGAATGGGCAAAGGACGGAATTAACACCAACGTCATTTGTCCCCTGGCGTGGACGGCGCAACTGGAAAATTTCCAACAAGCCTACCCCGAAGCGTTTAAGGCAAACGTAAAAATGCCCCCTGTAGGGCATTTTGGCGATCCCGAAACGGAAATCGGTAGGGTTTGCGTGCAACTTGCCAACCCCGACTTTAAGTATTTGAACGGCGAAACCTTAACCTTGGAAGGGGGTATGGGATTACGCCCGTAAAAAAGAATTTTTTCGCCCCACGGCACTTCGTGGGGCGATTTTTTTGCGTCTTGGGGCGCCTTGGGGCATATTTCCCCCGT
>JAZRTI010000061.1:0-9819 GCA_045651955.1 Christensenellaceae bacterium
CCTTTAAGGGTTGGGCAACCAGTGCAAGTGGCAGTGTGGCGTATGCAAACCGCGCCACCTACACCATGGGTACGAATAGCGAATATACCCTGTATGCCGTATGGCAGGAAAATTATACCGAAGGGCTATCGTTTACTAAAAGTGGGGACGCATATTATGTAAGCGATTATTTAGGCGATAGTACCACTGTTACTATCCCCAGTAAATATATGGGCTACCCCGTAACCAGCATAGGTTCTGAGGCGTTCTATTCTTGCTCTACCTTAACGGAAATCGTGATACAGAATAGCGTAATTAGCATAGGTAATTCTGCGTTCTATAATTGCGATTCCTTAACGAAAATCACTTTGCCGTTTGTTGGAGCAACGCTAAACGGAACAAGCAACACTCATTTTGGTTATATCTTTGGTGCAAGTTCGTATTCTTACAATGATGATTACGTGCCCACTTCCTTAAAAAAGGTAACCATAACCGGGGGAACCAGCATAGGTTCTACTGCGTTCTATAATTGCGATTCCTTAACGGAAATCGTGATACCTGATAGCGTAACCAGCATAGGTTTTGGGGCGTTCTATAATTGCAATTCCTTAACGGAAATCGTGATACCAAAGGGCGTAACCAGCATAGGTTCTTCTGCGTTCTCTTCTTGCGATTCCTTAACGGAAATCACTTTGCCGTTTGTTGGAGCAACGCTAAACGGAACAAGCAACACTCATTTTGGTTATATCTTTGGTGCAAGTTCGTCTTTTGACAATGGTGATTACGTGCCCACTTCCTTAAAAAAGGTAACCATAACCGGGGGAACTAGCATAGGTAATTATGCGTTCGCATATTGCGATTCCTTAACGGAAATCGTGATACCGAATAGCGTAACCAGCATAGGTACTTGGGCGTTCGCATATTGCGATTCCTTAACCACGGTAACGTTTGGTGAAAACAGCCAGTTAACCAGCATAGGTTCTTCTGCGTTCGCATATTGCGATTCCTTAACCACGGTAACGTTTGGCGATAACAGCCAGTTAACCAGCATAGGTTCTTCTGCGTTCCGTGATTGCGATTCCTTAACGGAAATCGTGATACCGAATAGCGTAACCAGCATAGATTATTATGCGTTCTATGATTGCGATTCCTTAACCAAAATTACGTTTAGCGATACCAGCACGTGGTACCGCACAACAAGTAAAAGCGACTGGAATAATAAAACGGGCGGCACGCAAACCAGTGTAACCACCCCCACGCAAAACGCAACGTATTTTAATAGTACGTATTACAATTATTACTGGTACAAACTGTAAACAAATAAAAAGCCTACCGAAAGGTGGGCTTTTTTCTTGGCAAAAAACCGAAAAAAGTATTGAAAAAACGAGCGGTTTATTGTATAATAAGCAAGGTGCGGCTTTTTCTTGCGCCAAAAACAAAAACCAAACCCCATACGGGGCAACCCACACCCAAGCGATTTTGGGCGCGGCGGATAAAAAACGATAGGTGAAACGCTATGAGTTCAACGAATAAACCAACGCTGGTGGTTGCCAGCGCAAACGCGCATAAACTAAAAGAAATTGCGGAAATTTTAACCGAATACCAAATTGTATCTATGAAAAACGCCGGTTTTACTGCGGACGTAGAAGAAACGGGGAGCACCTTTGAAGAAAACGCGAGTCTAAAGGCAAGTACGGTGGCAAAGGCGCTAAATTTGCCCGCCTTAGCGGACGATAGCGGACTGATGGTGGACGCCCTTGACGGCGCCCCCGGGGTGTATAGCGCGCGGTATAGCGGGGAACACGGCAACGATAAAGCCAACAACCAAAAACTGCTGTTAGACCTTGCAAGCGTAGAAAAAAAAGACCGCACCGCCCGTTTTTGCACGGTGGTTGCCCTTTGCTATCCTAACGGGGAAACGGTTACGGCGCTGGGGCAAACCGAAGGGGAAATTTTATTCGCCCCCGAAGGGGAAAACGGATTCGGCTACGACCCCATTTTTTTCAGTTACGATTTAGGCAAAAGTTTCGCCCTTGCCACGGCGGAAGAAAAAAACGCGGTTAGCCACCGATTCCGCGCCTTAACGGCATTAAAGGAAAAGGTGAAATTATGAAGACGTTTGTTGTGCTTTCGGATACCCACGGCAACGTAGCCGCGGTGGAAAAACTTGCCCCCATTATGGCAGAGGCAGATTACGTTATCTTTTTGGGGGACGGGCTAAAAGATTTATCCCGTTTCGCCTTGGGCAATCGGGAAAAGTTCCGCTTGGCGGAAGGGAATTGCGATTTCTTTTCCACGGGGGAAAAGGAAGGCTTTATGGAAGTAGAGGGCGTGAAACTGATGTTTTGCCACGGGCACCGTTACAGCGTAAAACGGGGGCTGGAAGAACTTTTAACCCGCGCAAAGCAAGAAAACTGCACGTTAGCCCTTTACGGGCACACGCACGAAGCCCGTATAGATAGGGTAGACGGCGTTACCTTAATTAACCCCGGCAGCATGACGAGGTTTACCACAAAACCTTCTTATTGCTATTTGGTGATACATCAGGGAAAAATAACTGCACAAATCGTGGAAATATTTTGAAAATCCGCATAAAAACGTTTGACAATACATTTGTAATTTGATATAATAGCCGAGCGTTGAGTTAGTGTTTGCGGGTGTAGTTCAATGGTAGAATTCCAGCCTTCCAAGCTGGCTGCGTGGGTCCGATTCCCATCACCCGCTCCAAAACGTACTTGCGGCGCGGACGTGTGCCTGTAGCTCAGTAGGATAGAGCAACAGCCTTCTAAGCTGTGGGTCAGGGGTTCGAATCCCTTCAGGCACGCCAAAAACTTATGGCGGGTTTAGCTCAGTTGGATTAGAGCGCCAGATTGTGGCTCTGGAGGTCAAGGGTTCGATTCCCTTAACTCGCCCCATTATTTTTCATATTTTACGTATTGGGGTATCGCCAAGCGGTAAGGCACCAGATTTTGATTCTGGCATTCGTTGGTTCAAATCCAGCTACCCCAGCCATGTGTGGTTCATTAGCTCAGTTGGCAGAGCACGTGACTTTTAATCACGGTGTCCCGAGTTCGAATCTCGGATGAATCACCATATTTTGCACCTTTAGCTCAGTTGGTAGAGCAACTGACTCTTAATCAGTGGGTCCCGGGTTCGAGTCCCTGAAGGTGCACCAACGGCAAGTCTTTCGTATTATCGAAAGGCTTGTTTTTTTGCTTTTAGCAAAAAAACAACGCGCCTTTTCTCATGTTGAAAGCCTTGCGCCGTCCTGCCGTTAAGGGGATCATCGAAATAACGTGACGCTTCGGCTTATGCCTTCGCTAATCCGTCGCGTAGAAATCTACGCTCCTTGCGAGTCCCTGAAGGTGCTACCTGTGGCAAGTCTTTCGTATTATCGAAAGGCTTGTTTTTTTGCTTTTAGCAAAAAAACAACGCGCCTTTTCTCATGTTGAAAGCCTTGCACCATCCTGCCGTTAAGGGGATTATCAAAATGTATTGAAAAGTCTTTTCCCCCGGCCGCTGCCCACTTTTTCCCTTACAACAAAATTTTTCTTTGGTATTGACAACATAAAGTAAAGATGTTACAATAATCATGTACTATTGTACATATTTACGTGCGTAAAATAAAAACAATCGCACTTTTCGGTGCAAAAAGGGGCCGAAAGGGGGAGAACGTTATGTATAAAAAGAAAAAAGGGTTTACCATAGTGGAGCTTGTGGTGGTTATCGCCGTAATCTCCGTTTTAATATCCGTTGCAATTCCCGTGTTTGTGAATGTTATCAACAAGGCAAACAGAAACAAAGATATTTCAGCGGTGCAAACCTTAAATACCGTTCTTGCCGTGGATGAATTTGATGGTGCTGCTACCTCCTTGGGGGAGGCAATTGCCGTATTAAAAGCAGACGGCCGTGATTTTGAATCGGTAAATGCCAAAATTAAGAACGGCGAAATTATTTATGATGCCCAATATAACCGTTTTTCACTTTTGGATGGGGGAAAACTGATATATAAAGGGCACGAAGATACGGTATACGATAAAAATGCGGTAAATATGCATATTTGGCGTCTTTGCCACTCCCTTTCCAAGGTCAACACATTAAAAACCAGCGCGTATCTTTCTAGTAAAGTTTCTGCGGATGAACGCGCGCAAAATTTGGAATTGACTGCATTGGTATCCATAGATGCAGGTGAAAATCCTTATACTGGCACCCTTTCCATTGTGAATACGGGGGAGGCAAATATTGAAGTGCGCGGACAGTGGAATCGGGTAGAAGTCAACCTTCCTAACGGCACCCTTTCGCATTATGATTATGCCGAATATATGTATATCCGTCAACTGCTGATTGAAGGGTATTACGAATATGGCACCGTGGGAAAAATTGAATGGGAAAAAATGCACGGCGGCGAATGGATTGTAGATAGCACGCCCAGCCTTGCCGTGGATATTGAAAACATCAATGAAAGTAAGTACGGTCAACGCCACAGGGATTGTGAAATTCACGGATACGAACAAGAACTGTATTTTGAAAACGCTTTCCGCAACGGGGATTTTGCCCAAACGCTTACCCCCGTGCCTTACGCGAACACGTATCCCGATTACGTAATTTCCAACGCTGTGTTTGGTACAAATCCCGTCGTAAGCAACCGCTTGGGTAGTTGGTTTGGTTGGGATGCGAAAACGTTTACTTCCTGCAACGCGGCGGACGCGCAATATAACTACTACACGGGGGATGGTACCTCTGCATTGGTGTTCCGTTCGCCCGAGAAAAATATCAATACGCAACTGATAACTCGTATCGTTCTGTTTGAAGGCTTTACTTACGATTTAAGTTTTATGTATATGTTCCAAGGGATGCACAAGCCTTCCACTTCGGACGTGCATATGCTTTTATTAAGGGGTGAAGATTTGGCAGGGGAAATCAATACCCGTGTGCCCCTTGCCGTTTACGATTTCCAAAATCCCCCGAATGGAAAGGGGATGTTCTCCCACGAAGTTACCGACCGCGACTGGACCAAGGCAAGTTGTATGTTTACCGTTCCCAACACTTCGGGGGATCCCAACACGCATAATCCCGTTTCTTACTACCTGTATTTCCACCTGTACGGTATGCAGGCAGACGCGTTGGTGTTTGACGAATTTACCTGTTATCCCACCGTGCAAACGAATGAAAATGAAAAGGCGCAAAAGTACTTCACCCATGCGCATACTTCTCGCTTTTCCATTCCCGATACGTGCCTTATGTATCAGGATGAAAATACGGGGAATTGGCTGGGTAGATACGTTGCAACCGATCCCGTACTAAATAGCCGCATTTCCTATCAATTGAACGGCGTAACCTATCAGCAGTTGGAATTTGATACCGAACAGGACGTGGATATTACCACAACCTTTACTTTTGGCACGCGCAGTTACAGTGTTACCAAAAAGGTAAAAGTAAGAAAAGCGGGCATGCCTGCAACCATTGTGTTCATGGATGAAAACAACAATGAAATGTTCCGCGACAGAAACGCCCACGTGGGGGATACCCTAACGGTAAACTACACGGTAGAAAAGGAAAATTACCGCCAAAACACCTGGAAGGACAATAATGGCAATATTTTGAATATTGGGGACGAATACTACGTTGCAGATTCATACGTTGTGTTTAGGCCCGAAAATTATTCTCCCAAACTGTGTGGGGAATTGCTGATTGACCCGTACAACGAAGAAAATTGGGAAGGGTGGTCAAATAACGAAAACACCATTGTATTCAATTCGGCAGAAAAGAACATTAAAATTTCGGGCCAATATGAAATCGGAGATGAGCACGAAGAGCATCGCCACTACGAAGTAGAACTGATTGCCGGGGTGGAATATACCTTTATGGCAACCGTGCAAATAGATAAAATGGTGATTGATGGCGTGGGCGGAAACTATTTTTCCGTTATGGTGAAAGAAGATGCCACAAACTCCATTGATTACCCTGTATTGCCCGCTTCCACTAACTTTGTGCATTACGGTCCCAACACCTCGGTATCCAATGTACCGCGCCAAATCAACGCCACGTGGGTTTGCCCGGAGGACGGCAAATATTACGTTTCCATTATCGCTTGGTCGGTGGATGATTCGGAAATTACGGTTAGCAACCTATCTTTGCGCTCCTCGCAACAGCATTGCTTTACGGGCGCATATGATATGTACTGCAATTTCTGTAACTATCACCGCCCCGCGGAAAGCAAAAAGGATACAATAGATTATAATATCTTCCCCGAAGGGAATATCCCCGATGAAACCCCCGCCGTTAGCTGGACGGGGCCTAAGGACTGGTTTATGATGGAAAACTTTTCGTTTGACGCATCTACCACGCATACGGCAGATGGTACGGGTTCTATGAAGTTTACCTTCACCGAAAAAGCGGATAGTTCTTCATACAACAAATATATGTATACGGAAATTCCTTTGCGCCCCCACGTGGAATACGAAGTGAAATTTTCGTATAAAACCAGCGAAGATTATACTTTTAATAATAGCCCGAACGCGTACTTCTACGTAGCAGATAAGTATAATAAACCCAGCGGGTGGGATCAAGACGGTGCTTATACTTGGAGATCTACCGGGATGCTTAGTAAAACCACCGAATGGAAAACGTATAAGCAAAATTTATACTTTACGGATGGGGAAGAAGCGCGCAATTTCGTTTTATATTTTAAGCTGTATGGCTTAAGAAAGGGAACCATTTGGATAGACGATATTTGCGTGCGCCCCTTATCCCCCAATGAAAACCAAGTGGGGGTTATCGGTAAGTTTACCGTTAGTGAAACCTTTAATAATTCCTATGTGGATGAAGAGGATAATTTGGGCGCTCCGCAGAAGGTGCATAAGGGTTGGAAGGATTTTGAAGGTTGGCGCTTCCGCAATCAAGTTTCCTATTCGGAAGAAAACGCAATCCCGGGCGAAACGGATAGCCAAAGTTTACTGTTTACTTCCAAAGGTTACGCGGGGAATATGCGCTACGCGTTTGTTTTACAGCCCGGCAATTACACCCTTTCCATAAGATATAAATATAAGAATTTGAAAACCGTAAACGGGGATTCTTTCATCGGACTTGTGTATAAGGACCGCATGGAAGTAGGGGATAATCAGGAGCCGACGTGGGCGGAAAACTTTGAAACCTGCGGTATCGTAATCAAATCCTTTAATAACGGTGGGGAACCCAAAACCATTACCGAATGGCAAACCGCCACCATTTCCTTTAGCGTAGAATATACGCAAGAAATGTATTTCGTGTTCAAATTTAACGGCAACCAAGCGGGTAGCACCATTTGGCTGGACGAATTAGATGTGTATAAGGATTTAGGAGAAAATATCTTTACCAACGGAAACTTTGATTACGGCAATAACGATACCTACTTACAGGGTAGCGTTATGGAACAGGATGGTTGGGTTGGCGGTTGGAACTGGGCAACCAACGTGGGTTACGTAACCGAAAAATCGTACGATAAAGGTGCGGATACGGGTAGTTTGAAAATTCAAATGAACGAAGGGTACGATAGCGCCGCAGGTTATTACAAGGGCAACGTGAAAAATTTGTTTAACGTAACGGGCGGTCTGCGGTACGAGTTTTCCTTTATGTTATGGGCGGAGAACGTTACGAATACTACAAACGGTAGCGCGCAAACCGCAAAGATTAAGATAGGGAAATGGAACGTCGCGCAGGAGGTAAACGGGGGCGTTTGGTCGGATTTCACCGTTTCCAATGCAAAGGGAACCACAAGTTCTTATGCTTACCTGAATGCAAATGAGTGTACTTTCTCTTTATTAAACCCCGCAGGGTATACCAACCGCAACGGAACCTACACGGTATCGGATGCAAGTAGCGCGGGGGCGCTGTGGAATACGGGCGGTTGGATAAAAGTTACCTTTACTTTTGATGCGGATAAAACCGAACCCTACTATTTGGGTGTTATGTGGAACGGCTTTAAGGAAGGCTCCGCAATTTATATTGACGATATTCAACTGCGAGCGATTGGGGAAGCGCAAGATAAAAACTTGATTGATAACGGCAACTTTGCCAATAGGGTTGGTTTGGACGGTTCCATTGTTCCCGTAGAATACAGCTATTATGAAACCACTCCCGGTTGGGGTGGATGGTCGGCTGCGGATCATACCCGTAAAACGGACGTATCTTATACGAACGACGGTTCGGGTTCCTTAAAACTGATAAACCCCGCAAATCAACTCATTAACGGTGGCAATACGTTTATCGGAACGCAAGTGTATTTGCAAGCGGGCGTGAAATATGACGTTTCGTTTATGGTGAAAATAGAAAACGGCTCGCGCGCAGGTTCTGGTGGCGGGTGGATAGAATTGCGAAATTCTGCAGACGTAGATAATCCTGCCAGCAACGCCACGCGTTTTATGGATAGCGAAGCTATGGCGGTAACTACCGATTGGAAGATGGTTACGGGTACCTTTACCCCCAAGGAAAGCGGATATCACTACTTTGTTATTAAGGCTTACAGCACCTTCTTTGACGCGCTATATTTGGATGATTTATCCATTACACCCAGATAACGCATAGCGTTTTCCCTTTTGGAAAGGTTAAAAGGTTTCCTTTTAGGGAAGGGTATAACTTTACAATTTGGGTAGGATAAAATATCATCTGAAAAATAACAAAATATAACCTTAGCCCCCCTTAACAAAAGGGGGGCTTGTGTTTACTTGCCTTCCCCAGTGGGGGAAGGTGTCAAGCTTTGCTTGACGGATGAGGTGTAAAGCCTTCTCCCTTGGGGAAGGTGGCAAGGCGAAGCCTTGACGGAAGGAGTGTGCTGGTATTTTTGCTTGTATCAACCAAGTAACATGTAAAACTGCCCCTCCTTAAACTTGTTGTTCTTACCCACTAGCGATAGCGAAAAATGAAAAAATACTTATTTTTTCGCATAAAAACCGCATTTTTAAGGCGCGAAAAGGGCAAAACTATATATTTTTTCATTTTTTTTGCAATTTTTTTTCAAAAACCCCCTTGACAAGCCCCATTTCGTATGCTAACATAATTGTACCATTTCCGATAGGGTATTGCCCCACGAAAAGGGTACGGATTAGCCAACACAACCTCTCGTGACTAACCCGAAAAATATATTTTAAGGAGAAGAGAGAAATGAAAAAGTTAAACAAAAAAGGCTTTACTATCGTTGAACTTGTAATCGTAATCGCGGTTATCGCAATTCTTTCCGCAGTACTGATTCCCACGTTCTCCAGCATTATCAAGAAAGCTAACAAATCCAACGCAGACCAAGCTGCTAAAAACGCATCTACCGTGTTCCTTAGTGAACAAGATAACGGTCAACTTCCTGATGGAACTTGGTTCGCTTATATTGATGGAACTACCTGCTACAAGTATCAAGTTGTTGCTGGCGAATTCAAGGAAGTAAAGGGCGATGAGTATGATGATTTGGTAATTGACGGAAACGATAAAGTTTACGGTAAAAAAGCGCTTGAAGGCGCTGACGAAGCAGCAAAGGCCGCAGCTTTGAAAACTGCCCTGAATGCACCTACCGCTGATTTGGTTGGAACGGATATTACTTTGTCTGTAACTAATTATACCGTTTTGGAAGACCTAGCTGGCAAGGTATTTGTTATAGTTCCCGTTGCTTAATTATTATAAATAATTAAAGAGAGGCACTTTGCACCCGTATTGGGCGCAAAGTGCCCTAATTTTTTTACGCGCGCGCGTACACGTACGGTGCGTTATAAACTGCGCGCTACCGCGTTTCTGCTACGAATTTGGACTTCGATAACCAACAAGGTTCATCTTACCCCAAATTCCCAGCGAGCATTGTATCGCTTGTTTCTAACCCAC